>NZ_JBFAHX010000047.1:0-52919 GCF_040654435.1 Streptomyces sp. NPDC050703 | reverse complement strand
AGACTTCCTCCACACCTACAACCACCACCGCTGCCACACCGCACTCGGCGGCCAGCCCCCGATCAGCCGGGTCAACAACCCTGCGGGTCAATACATCTAGTGCGTGTCGCACCGCCGGTCAGTTCACAGGTTGTCCCCCCAGCCGCCCTGGATCATGGTCTGGAAGGCCCAGGAACCGCCGCGCCTGATCAGGATGTCCGCGTAGCGCAGGCGCTGGGTGCCCTCGTCCGTCGTCATCACCGAGTCGGTGAACACGACGGCCATCGCGGGGGAGAGGAAGACCGGTGTGCGCGTGGACTCGAAGGTGATGTCCGCGCTGCCCTCCCCCATGACGTGCGTCATCGTCCCCACGAACTGCTCCCGGTCCCACTGCGCCGCCCGCCCGTCGCCCGCGGAGTCGTCGCTGACGAGGTTGAGCGGGAAGACGGCCAGGTCGGCCATGCGCTCCACGTCGCGCTTCGCGCTGTGGGCGTCGTACTCGGCGAACCAGGCGTCCAGGCTCGCGCGGTCCTCGTCGGTCGGGACGTATCCGGTCTCGGGCAGAACGGTCATGCGGTCTCCTTCATTCGGCTGCCAGTGCAGTCATCAAGTTTGACTAATAACAGAGAAGGTATGCCTCGGAGACCCACTAGTCAAACTTGAATAAGCGTGACGCCGGTCACACCCGCTCGCCGGTGCGGTCGTGGCGTCAGCGGAAGCGGACCACGACCGCCGTCGCGTGCCGCGTGGTGCTCTGCCGCACCTCGGCCAGCACAGCGGGCTCCTCCGGCAGCGCCGCGTACGTGACCTCTCCGATGCCGGCCGCCGTCGCCACCCCCTCGCCCACCGGCTCCGGCAGCACCCGGCCGGCCGCCGAGCGCACCTCGGGGGCGAGGGGCGACGACACCACGGGGGTGCCGTCGCCCGGCAGGGCGAGGACGAGCGCCTGGGGGTGCGCCGGAGGCCCCGTGCAGCCGATCACCACGGCGTCCCGGGTGTCGCTGTGGCGCAGCTTCAGCCACGCGCGCGCGCCGCTCCGGTACGCCCCGTCGAGCCGCTTCACCACAAGCCCCTCGACGCCGGTCGCCGGCAGCGTCTCGTACCAGGTCAGGGCGGTGTCGCGGTCGGTCGTCGACGGGACCGCCTGGAGCGGCGGCCCCCAGGGCGCGAGCAGCCGTACGAGGCGGGCGCGCCGCTCCGCGTACGGCAGCCGGCGGCAGTCGTCGCCGCCCTCCGCGAGCAGGTCGAACGCCGCGTACGACGCGGGCAGGGCGCGCGCGAGGGCTCCCGCGCGCAGCGGGGTCGCCGCCGCGCGCTGCTGCACGGCCGCGAAGTCGATGCGCCCGCCGGACCAGACCACGACCTCGCCGTCGAGGGCGGTGCCCGCGGGCAGCCGGGCCGCGGCGCGCTCCAGGTCGGGGAAGGCCGCGGTGACGTTCCGTCCGGAACGGGCCTGGAGCGTCACCTGCCCGGCCTCGTCCAGGAGGATGACCATGCGATGCCCGTCGAACTTCGGTTCGTACGCCCAGCCGTCCCCCTCCGGCAGCGCCATCACGCTCTCCGCCAGGGCGACCCGCACGGGCCGCCGCAGGGTCACCGCGCGCTCCCCGGGGGCAGTGCGCCGGCCCGGCCGGGGTCGAAGAGGGGGGCGAGCAGGTCGCCGCCGTGCCCGTCGAGGCGCGGCGCGATGTCGCCCGCGGTGAAGAAGAGCTGCCCCGGCTCCTCGCACGCCTCGATCTCCTCCCAGGTCACGGGCGCGGAGACGGTCGGCTCGCGGCGGGCCCGCAGGGTGTAGGGGGTGGCGGTCGTCTTGGCGGCGGCGTTCTGGCTGAAGTCGACGAAGACCTTGCCCGGACGCAGGCTCCGCGTCATGCGGTGCACGACCAGGTCGGGGAACTCCCGCTCGGCCTCCACGGCGAGGGCCTTCGCGTACGCCGTGACCCGTTCGGAGGGCGTCGGCTCCAGCGGGACGAGCAGATGGAGGCCCTTGCTCCCGGACGTCTTCGCGTACACGTGGAGGGCGTCGGCCCGCAGCCGGTCCCGCAGCCAGAGCGCCGCCCGGCAGCACTCCACGACGGTGGCGGGAGGGCCCGGATCGAGGTCGAGCACCAGCCGGTCCGCCCGCGCCGGAGCCGCTGCCCGCCACTGCGGGGTGTGGAACTCCGTCACCGTGTTGGCCGCCCACATCAGCGAGGCCAGGTCCTGTACGAGGACCTGGCGCGTGGTGCCGTCGGAGCGCGTCACCTCGGCGGTCGGCAGCCAGTCGGGGGCGCCCGGCGGCACGTTCTTGGCGAAGAAGCTCTGGCCCTCGGGCCCGTCGGGGTAGCGCAGGAAGGAGACGGGGCGGTCGCGGAGGTGGGGGAGGAGTACCTCCGCCGTGGCCGCGTAGTAGTGCAGTACCTCGCCCTTGGTGAAGCCGCTCGCGGGATAGATGACCTTGTCCAGGTTGCTGAGCGAGAGTCTTCGCCCCTCCACCTCTGTGATCGGCGTCATACGATGAGAGTCGCACAAATCGTGACAAACCCCACGACGCGAGATGGGAGGTGCCGGACGTGCGGTCGATCTGGAACGGCGCGATCTCCTTCGGCCTGGTCAGCATCCCCGTCAAGCTGGTGAACGCCACCGAGAACCACTCGGTCTCCTTCCGCCAGGTCCACACGGAGGACGGCGGCCGCATCCGCTACCGCAAGGTGTGCGAGGCGGAGGACCGCGAGGTGGAGTCGGCGGAGATCGGCAAGGGGTACCAGGACGCGGACGGCTCGATCATCCCGATCACCGACGAGGACCTGGCCTCGCTGCCCCTCCCCACGGCCAGGACGATCGAGATCGTCGCCTTCGTGCCCGCCGACCGCGTCGACCCGCTCCAGATGGACACCGCCTACTACCTCTCGGCCAACGGGGTGCCCGCCACCAAGCCGTACACGCTGCTGCGCGAGGCGCTCAAGCGGACCGACAAGGTGGCCGTCGCGCGGTACGCGCTGCGGGGCCGGGAGCGGCTCGGCATGCTGCGTGTCGTCGACGACGTGATCGCCATGCACGGCCTGCTGTGGCCCGACGAGATCCGGCAGCCGGAAGGGGCGGCGCCCGACGCGCGCGTCACGGTCCGCGACGCCGAACTCGACCTGGCGGACGCCCTGATGGACACGCTCGGCGAGGTCGACATCGCCACGCTCCACGACGACTACCGCTCGGCGGTCGAGGAGCTGGTCGCCGCGAAGGTGCGGGGCGGTACGACGACGGAGCGGGCCCCCGCCGCCGACGCGGGCGGCGGCAAGGTCATCGACCTGATGGCCGCCCTGGAGAACAGCGTCCGGGCGGCGCGTTCGGCCCGGAGCGGCGCGGCGGAACCCGGAGAGGCCGCCGAGGGAGGCCGGGTCGCGGAGGTGACCCGGCTTCCGGGGCGGTCGGCGAAGCGGGCGGGGGCCGCGTCCGGCCGGAAGGGGGCATCCTCCGCGAGGGCGCCGGGGAAGGCCGCCGATGCGGCCTCCGCGAGCAAGGGTGCCGCCGCCAAGCCGGCTTCCGGCGGCAAGCCGGCTTCCGGCGGCAAGCCGGCTTCCGGCGGCACGGCCGCTTCCTCGGCCGGGGCCGGTGCCCGCGGCAAGGGGGCCGCCGCGAGCAAGTCCGCCGCCGGGAAAGCGGCGGGAGCCGGAGGCGGCTCCGCGAAGAAGGCGGCCTCGGGCAAGAGTGCTGCGGCGAAGACGGCTCCGGCGAAGACCGCTTCCACGAAGGCCCCTTCAACGAAGGCCCCTTCAACGAAGGCGGCTCCGGCGAAAGCCGCTCCGGCGAAAGCGGCTTCGGAGAAGGCGGGAAAGAGTGCCGCGGCGGCGAAGAAGGGCACCGCCGGGCGTCGCGCGTCGGCGTGATTCCGCGGGGGCGGCGAGGGGCGTCGAAACCGGGCGCCGGGCGGCCAGGTTGACGCGGAGGGGCAAATTGCAAAGCCCGGGCGGTCACGGCCGAGGCCCCCGGCCGTGAAGGAGTGCGCGCCCCTGATTTGCGCCCTCACGTAATCCGGTCAAATCACACGCTTACCCCCTCGGCCGACGTGTGATCAATGTCACAAAGCCTTGATGGAATTAGATCCTCCGCGCAAGGATTCCTGCGGACGTAAAGGGATTCTTTGAGATTACCGGGGGGATCTAGGTAAATGGCGGGGAATCCATTCGAAGATGAGGGTGGCCGATATCTGGTGCTCGTCAACGACGAGAACCAGCACGCCCTCTGGCCCGCGCAGCTCGACGTGCCGGCAGGCTGGAACGTGGCGCAAGAGGCGAGTTCACGGGCCGATTCACTGGCCTATGTGGAGCGGAACTGGACGGACATGCGTCCGGCGAGCCTGATATCCGGTTCCTGACGTGGCCGAACGCGCCGGAGAAGCGGGAAAGGCGAAATCGGCGGCAGGAGAAAAGGGGCAGCCAGGGCGTTTCAGTGACGCAGGCCCCTTGCTGCTCGTCTGGTCGGGACAGGTCGTCTCACTGGTCGGAAGCGCCGTTCTCAGATTCGCTTTCATCATCGAGGTCTGGTCGAGCGGCGAGCAGGCGACCGCCGTCACCGCGCTGTCGCTCTGCGCCCTGCTCCCGCAGGCCCTGTTCAGCCCGTTCGCGGGCGCGATAATCGACCGTATCCGCAAACGGTCCGCCCTGCAGATCGCCGACATCGGCGGACTCGTGACCGTCGGCACCCTCAGCCTGATCCACTTCTTCGGCGGCGGGCTCGAACCGTGGCAGGTCTATCCGGCCACCGTCCTCCTCGGCGTCTCCGCGGCGTTCCAGCTCCCCGCGCTCACCGCCGCCGTGCCCCTCCTGGTGCGCAAGGACCAACTCGGGCGCGCCAACGGCCTGCTGGCCGGGGCCAGGAGCGCCGCGGGCATCTGCGGCCCCGCGCTCGGCGGCGTCATGGTCGCCGTCTCCGGCATCGGCGCCGTCCTCGTCATCGACCTGGCCAGCTACGCCTTCGCGCTCATCGGCGTACGCATCGTCCGCATGAGGGGCGACAAGGTCCCCGCGGGCGCGGGCGCGCCCCGCAAGAAGATCACCGCGGAGGCCGTCGACGGCCTGCGCTACCTCTTCCGGCAGGCGAGCCTGCGCGACATGACCGTCAACTTCTGCACGGTCAACCTCGTGATGGTCTTCGGCTTCGCCGTCATCCAGCCCATGGTCCTGCTCAAGTCGGGCAACGGCGCGCTCGCCGCCGTGAACAGCGCGATCGGTGTCGGCGGTGTCGTCGGCGGCCTGCTGATGGCCGCCTGGGGCGGACCGAAGAACCGGGGCAGGGGCATGATGCTCGGCATCGTCGGCATGTGCCTCACGGCGCAGCTCGCGATGTCGCTGGCCGGCGGCGTCGCCGGGTGGTGCGCGGCCATGCTGCTCGGTTCGCTGCTCATGACGCTCGTCAACGCCTCGATGCAGGCGATCGTGCAGACCAAGGTGCCCCACGAGTGGCAGGGCAGGGTCTTCGGCGCGGTCATGTTCCTCTCGCAGATCTCCGTGCCGGTGGCCACGGCGGTCTCCGGGCCGCTCGCCGACCACGTCTTCGAGCCGCAGGCCGCCGACGGGGCGGGCGTCTTCACGCTCATCGGCCCGCTGTTCGGCGACGGCCCCGGAAGCGGCATGGCCGGGATGCTCTTCCTCGCGGGCGTGGCCGGGCTCGCGGTGGCGCTGTGGGGTCTGGCGAGCCGTTCGATCAGGGACATCGACAACCTGCTGCCGGACATCGACGACACCCCCGCCGAGCCGGGCGGGCCGAAGGCCGGGGGCGGTGAGAAGGATGACGACGCGGTGCGTGCATGAGCTCTTCGAGGAGCAGGCGGCACGGACGCCCGGCGCGACCGCGCTCGTGTACGGGGACGAGCGGCTGAGCTACGCCGAACTCGACGCGGCGGCGGCGCGGCTGGCGGGCCTCCTCGTGGCGCGCGGCGTGACGCGCGGCGACACCGTGGGCGTCTGCCTGGAGCGCTCCGCGGAGCTTGCCGTGGCGGTCGTCGCCACGCTCAAGGCCGGGGCCGGCTACGTGATGCTCGACCCCGGCTTCCCGGCGGCACGGCTGCGCGCCATGGCCGCGGACGCGGGAGTGACGGCGGTCCTGACCCGGCGCAACGCACCACCACGGGCATGGCCCGAAGCGACACCCGCACCGGAAGCGACACCCTCGCTGGAAGCCGTGCCTGTGCCCTCGCCCGAGACGGCGTCAGTGCCGGAAGCGGCGTCCACGTCCGGAGCCGTGGCCTCGCCCGGGACGGCGTCCGTGCCCGTGCCTTCAGCGGCGTCCGTGCCCGGAGCGGTGCCCTCGCCCGAGGCGGTGTCCTCGCCTGACGCGGTGTCTCCGCCCGAGACGGCGTCCACGTCCGGAGCTGTGCCCGCGCCCGAGGCGGCGTCAGTGCCGGAAGCGGCGTCCGCGTTCGGAGCCGTGGCCTCGCCCGGGACGGCGTCCCCGCCCGGAGCCGTGCCCGTGCCCGCAGTGGCGTCCCCGCCCGAAACCGTGCCCGCGGGGCCAGCCGCCCCCCTTCTCATCCCCGTGGAAGACGCCGCCCAGGCGGACCCGTTGCCTCGTGGTGCCGTTGCCGTGGCGGGGGGCGACGTGGCCTGTGTGATGTTCACCTCCGGGTCCACCGGGCGGCCCAAGGGCATCGTCGCTCCGCACCGCGCCGTGACCGCCACGCTGACGGGGCAGGACTTCGCCTCGTTCGGCCCCGGCGCGGTCTGGCTGCAGTGCGCTCCCGTGTCGTGGGACGCGTTCGCGCTGGAGCTGTGGGGGCCGCTGCTCGGCGGCGGCACCTGCGTGCTGCACCCGGGGCGCCGCCCCGACCCCGTGGTGATCGCCCGGCTCGTCGCGGCGCACGGCGTGACGTCGATGTACTTGTCCGGGTCGCTCTTCAACGTCGTCGTCGACGAGTACCCGCAGGCCATCGCCGGGCTGCGCGAGCTGATCGTCGGCGGCGAGGCGCTCTCGCCCCCGCACGTGGCCCGCGCCCTGGAGCGCCGGCCGGACCTCCGGCTGAGCAACGGCTACGGCCCCGTCGAGTGCATGGTCTTCCTCACCGTCCACCGGATCACCCCCGAGGACGTCCGCGACGGCCGCCCCGTGCCGATCGGCAGGCCCTTGCACGGCAAGCGCCTCCACGTGCTCGACGAGCGGCTGCGGCCGGTCCCCGACGGCGAGCGGGGCGAACTGTACGCCGCGGGAGCGGGGGTCGCCCGCGGCTACTGCGACGCCACCCTGACCGCCGAACGCTTCGTCGCCGCACCCTCCGCGGCCGGCGGCGAACGCCTCTACCGCACCGGCGACCTGGCCCGCCGCCGCCCCGACGGAGTCTTCGAGTACCTCGGCCGCGCCGACGACCAGGTCAAGATCCGCGGCTTCCGCGTGGAGCCCGGCGAGGTCGAGGCCGTCCTCACCCGCCACCCCGCGGTCGACCGTGCCGCCGTGGTGGCCGCCCGCGCCGACGCGGACGGGGAGCGGCAGCTCGTCGCGTACGTGGTGCCCGGCGGTGACCGCTCCCTGCCGCCCTCCGAGGCCGCACTGCGGGCCCACGCGGAGCGGCAGCTCGCCGAGTACCTGGTGCCCGCGGCCTTCGTCGTCCTGGACGCCCTGCCGCTGACCCCGAGCGGCAAGCTGGACCGCGCGGCGCTCCCCGAGCCGCCCCGTGCCCGCGCGGTCACGACCCCCGCGGGCACCACCGCCGCGGGCACCACCCCCGGGGCCGCCCGCGGCGAGACGGTCCACGCGCTCCGCGCCCTGTTCGCCGATGTCCTCCGCGTCCCCGAGGCAGGCGCCGACGACGACTTCTTCGCCCTGGGCGGCCACTCGCTGCTGGCCGCGCGGGTACTCGGCCGCGTCCGCGCCACGCTCGGCGCCGAGCTGGACCTGCGTACGCTCTTCGACGCGCCCACCCCCGCCGCGCTCGCCCCGCACGTCGACGCGGCGGCCAAGGCCCCGAGGGCCCCCGATGCCCCGCCGCGCGAGAGCCCGGACGCGGCGGCCCCGCTGCCCGTCTCGCCCGCCCAGGCCCGCCTCTGGTTCCTCGACCGGCTCGGCGCCGGAGTCGCGTACAACCTGCCCATGCTGGTGCGGCTGCGGGGCGAGGTCGACGCGGACGCCCTCGCCGACGCGCTCGGCGACGTGGCCGAGCGGCACGAAGTGCTCCGTACCGTCTTCGACGAGGTGGACGGCGCCCCGGTGCGGCGCGTGCTCGACGGAGCCGCCGCCCGGCCGCCGTTCCGGCACACGGTGCTGGACGGGCGGGACATGGACGCGGCGGTCCGGGACGCCGCCCGGCACCGCTTCGACCTGCGGGGCGAACCGCCCGTCCGCGCCGCCCTGTTCAGCGTGCGCGAGCGGCCCGGCGACCACGCGCTGCTCGTCCTGGTCCACCACATCGCGGGCGACGGCTGGTCACTGGCCCCGCTCTTCCGCGACCTCACGCGGGCCTACACGGCGAGAACCACGGCCACGGCCCCGCCGCCCCTGCCGCCCCTGCCCGTCCCCTACGCCGAGCACGCCCGCCGCCAGGCGGCCCGCATCGGCACCCCGGCCGACCCGGAGTCGCCCGCGGCACGGCAGATCGCGTACTGGCGGCAGCGCCTGAGCGGGCTCGCCCCCGGCGGCCCCCTCCTCCCCAGGCGCCAGGACCGCCCCGCCGTGCCGGGCCCCGCCGCGGCCACCGTCGTGCGGCGGCTCGGCGCCCAGGCCCACGCCCGGCTGCTCGACGCCGCCCGCGCCCAGGGCGCCACCCTCTTCATGGCCCTGCACACCGCCCTCGCCGCGGCCCTCGTACGGGCGGGCGCGGGCGAGGACCTGGCGATCGGCGCGCCCGTGGCCGGACGCGCGGCGGACGGCGGCGTCGAGGACGCCGTCGGGTTCTTCGTGAACATGCTCGTGCTGCGCACCGACCTCTCGGGCGACCCCACCGCACGGGAGGCGCTCGCCCGGGTCAAGGAGGCCGACCTCGCCGCCTTCGCCCACCAGGACGTGCCCTTCGAGGACGTCGTGGGCGAACTCAACCCGGTGCGGCCCCCCGGCAGGCAGCCGTTCACGGACGTCGTCCTCGCCCTGCAGAACAACGCGCGCGCCGAGGTCGGCCTGCCGGGTGCCGACGCCGGGGTGGAGGTGGTGCGCACCGGCGAGGCCCGCTTCGAACTGCTCGTGGACGTCACCGAGGAGACCGGCCCCGGCGGCACCCCCGAGGGCCTGACGCTCACCTTCGAATACCGCTCCGACAGCCTGGAGGAGCGCTTCGCGACCTGGCTCGCGGACGCGCTGCCCGAGGCCCTGGAGACGGCCGCCGCCGCACCCGGCACCCGGCTCGGCGAGCTGATCGCCACCGGGCCGCCCCGTACGGCGGGGACGAGCGACACCGTCGCGGGACCGGCGGCGGCGAAGACGCCGGGCACCGGGCCCTCCACCCCGCTGGAGCGGGAGATCGCCGCCGTCTGGCGCGACGTCCTCGGCGTCCCCGACGTGGGCCGGGACCAGGACTTCTTCGCCCTGGGCGGCAACTCACTGCGCGCGGTGCGCGTCGCGGCCCGCCTCACCACCGCCGTACGGACCGCGACGGCCGCGCAGCTCTTCGCCGCGCCCACCGTCGCCGCCCTCGCGGCCGAACTGGAGCGCGCCCCCGCCGTGGCCGCGCCCGCCCCGGCCCCCATTCCCCGGCGCCCGCGCGTGCCCCGGCAGCAGGACCAGCAGAGCCACCTCGGCAGGCAGCAGGAGGAGAGACCGTGGACCTCAGCGTGATGTTCTTCGGCGCGGACAGCGGCGCCGCGCCGGGGACCGCTCCGGAAGCGGGGGCGGGGGGCCACGCGCGGACGTACGAGGACATCCTCACCGTCGCCCGTACCGCCGACCGCCTCGGCTTCCACGCCATCTGGACCCCCGAGCGCCACTTCCAGCAGGTCGGCCAGGTCTTCCCCAGCCCGCCCGTGCTCGGCGCCGCCCTCGCCGTCGCCACCGAGCGCATCGGCATCCGCGCGGGCAGCGTCGTCCTCCCCCTGCACCATCCGCTGAAGGTGGCGGAGGACTGGGCGGTCGTCGACAACCTCTCGCACGGCAGGGTCGGCCTCTCCGTCGCCACCGGCTGGCACTCCGCCGACTTCACCCTCGCCCCCGGCCACTACGAGGACCGCAGGGAGCGCACCCTGCGGACCATCCCCGAGCTGCGCTGCCTGTGGGCGGGCGAACCGGCCGAGTACCCCGACGGCACCGGGCAGCCGGTCGCCGTCGTCCCGCAGCCCCGGCCCGTCCAGCGCGAACTGCCGCTGTGGGTCACCACGTCCGGCAACCCCGAGACCTGGGAGGCGGCCGGGCGGCTGCGCGCCGGGGTGCTCGGCGCGACCGTCGGGCAGAGCAGGGACGAGCTGGCCGAGAAGATCGCCCGCTACCGCGCCGCCTGCGCCGCCGCCCCCGAGCAGGCGGGCACCGACGCGCACGGCCGCGTCACGCTGATGGCGCACACCTACGTCGGCGCCGACGACGCCGAGGTGCACCGCCTCGCCGCCGCCCCCCTCAAGGCGTACCTCGGCTCCTACCTGCGCCAGACCGCCGCCAACCGCGCGGGCGACAGCACCGGCCTGACGGACGAACAGCACGCGATGCTCGCGGAGTTCGCCTACCGCCGCTATCTGAACTGGGGCAGCCTGCTCGGCTCGCCGGGCCACTGCGCCAAGATGCTGGCCGACCTGCGCGACCTCGGCGTCGACGAGGTGGCCTGCTTCATCGACTTCGGCGTCGGACGCGACGAGGTACTCGCGGGGCTGCACCGCCTCGCCGAGCTGAGAGAGGCCGCACAGTGACCCCGAACCAGCCTTCGACCCCGGGCCGGCCCTCCATGGCCGACCGCTTCGGCGCCCTCAGCGGCGAGCAGCGGGTGCGCCTGATGCGCCGCCTCGTCGACGCGGGCCGGGTCCACGAGATCCCCGCGGTCGTACCGCCGCGCGACGCCTCCGGCGCGGTGCCGCTCAGCCCCGCCCAGCGGGACCTGTGGGTGTACGAGTCGCTGTATCCCGGCACCCCGGCCCTCAACCTCTGCTGCGCGTACCACTTCGACGCGGCGGACGGCCCGGTCGACCCCGCCGATCTGGAGGCCGCGCTCACCCTGGTCCAGCGCCACCACGACATCCTGCGCACCCGGATCTCCGGCACGGCCGACGACCCCCGCGTGGAATTCCCCGACGAGGGCCCGTTCGTCCTGGAGCGCGAGGACCTGCGCGGCACCGGCACCACCATCGGGCAGGCCTTCCGCGCCTTCCGCCGCCGCCCCTTCGACCTGGGCTCCGAACGCCTCATCAGGGGCCGCTTCGTACGCGTCGACGACTCCCGCACGACGCTGATGCTGAGCCTGCACCACATCATCACCGACTGGTGGTCCTTCGACGTCCTGCAGACCGAGTTCGCCGAGGCCTACCGCGCCGTCCGCGACGGCGCCGAGCCGAAGCTGAGCCGCCCGGCGATCCAGTACGCCGACTTCGCCTCCTGGCAGGGCGAGCTGGAGGCCGCCGGGGTCTTCGGCGCCCGCCTGGACTTCTGGCGCCGCTACCTCGCGGACCCGCCGGGCCCGCTGACCGTGCCGGGCCACGGCAGCCCGGAGGCCGGCGAGGACGGCATCGTCCAGATCCGCTTCCGCGTCGACGCGGAGACCACACGGGCCGTGCGCGCCCTGGCCCGCGAGCGCGGCGCCTCGGTGTACGTCGTCCTGATGACGGCCTTCGCCGTCCTCGCCCACCGCGTGTCCGGCGCCCGCGACCTGGTGCTCGGCACCCCCGTCGCGAACCGCTCGGCCAAGGGCCTCGACCAGGTCATCGGGTACGTGATGAACGCCGTGCCGACCCGCTGGCGCATCGCCGGCGGCGACTCCTTCGCGGACGTCCTCGCCCGCTTCGGCACCGACTTCCCCGAGCTGATGGCCAACGCCGACCTGCCGGTGGGCCGCATCGTCTCGGCCGCCGCGCCCGAGCGCAGCGCGGGCCGCTCCCCGCTGTTCCAGTGGGTGTTCATGCACCTCACGGAGCAGCCGAGCGTCTCCGCCGTACGGGAGTTCGCCGAGCCCGAGCGCATCCACACCGGCGGCGAGCACGACCTCGTCGGCGTGGTGCGCGACAGCGGCGACGGCATGGACGGCAGCTTCGAGATCCGCACGGACCTCTTCTCGCCCGAGGCCGTCACCCGCTGGGCGGACAGCTACCTCGCCCTGCTCGGCCGGGTCACCGCCGATCCGTCCGCGCTCCTGAGCGACCTCGACGTGGTGCCCGCGGCCGAGCGCCGCCGCCTCCTCGCCCTGGCCGAGGGCCCGGCCGCCCCCGCCCCGGAGTCCCTGCCGGACACGGTCGCCCGGCACGCCGCCCGCACCCCCGACGCGCCCGCCGTCGAAGCCGAGGGGCTGCACCTCACGTACGCCCGGCTCGCCGACCGCGTGGACCGCTTGGCGGGTCTCCTCGCCCGGCGCGGCGCGGGCCCCGAGCGGACCGTGGCGGTCGCCCTCGGGCGTGGCGCCGATTCCGTCGTGGCGGCGCTCGCCGTGCAGCGGGCGGGCGCCGCGTACCTGCCGCTCGACCCCGACTACCCGGCCGAACGCCTGCGCCGGGCACTGGACGACGCGGCGCCCGTGCTGCTCGTCACCGACGCGGCGGCGGTGCTGCCCGAGGCGGACGTGCCGCGCCTGGTCCTCGACCAGGGGGCCTACGAGGGCGAGCCCATCGGCGACGTGCCCTCCGCGCCCGGCCGGCCCGCCTACGTCATCCACACCTCCGGCTCCACCGGCACCCCCAAGGGCGTCGTCGTCACCCACGCCGGGATCGCCGCGCTCACCCACAGCCTCACGGAACGCCTCGCGCTGGACGCCGGCGCACGCGTCCTCCAGCTCGGCTCACCCGCGTTCGACATCTCCGTGGCCGAGATGTGCATGGCCTTCGGGCCCGGCGGCACCCTCGTGGTGCCACCGCCGGGGCCCCTCGCGGGGGACGGGCTCGGCAGGGTCATCGCCGAGCGGCGGATCTCCTGCGCGATGGTGCCGCCCTCCGTCCTCGCGAGCGTGCCCGAGGGCCCCTACCCGGCGCTGCGCGTGCTCGCCGTCGGCGCCGAGGCGTGCCCGCCCGACCTGGTGAAGCGCTGGGCCGTCGGCGGCCGCCGCCTCCACAACGCCTACGGGCCCACGGAGGCCACCGTCGCCGCGACCCTCTCGGGGCCGCTCGCCGGCGACGGCACCGCGCCGCCCCTCGGCACCCCGGTCGCCGGCGCCGCCGTCCACGTCCTCGACGAGCGGCTGCGCCCCGTGCCGACCGGCGTCGCGGGCGAGCTGTACCTGGCGTCGGCGGGCCTCGCCCGCGGCTACCTCGGCCGGCCCGCCGCCACCGCCGAACGCTTCGTCGCCGACCCGTACGGCGCCCCCGGCTCCCGCATGTACCGCACCGGCGACCTCGCCCACCGCGACGACGACGGCACCCTGCACTACCTGGGCCGCACCGACGAACAGGTCAAGCTGCGCGGACTGCGCGTCGAGCCGGGCGAGATCGCCGCGGTCCTCGCCGAGCACGCGTCGGTGGCCCGCGCCGTGGCCGTCGTCCGTACCGACGGGACGGGCCGCCCGCAGCTCACCGGCTACGCGGTCGCCGCCCCCGGCCACACCGTCGACCCCAACGGCCTCCTTGCGCACGCGGCGGCCAGGCTGCCCGCGCACATGGTGCCCGCGGACGTCGTGGAGCTGCCGGAGATCCCCCTCACCCCCAGCGGCAAGCTCGACAGGGCGGCCCTGCCCGCGCCCCGCGCCGCCACGGCGTCACGGGCACCCGCGTCGGCCCGCGAGAAGGAGCTGTGCGGCCTGTTCGCGCAGGTGCTCGGCGTCGCGGAGGTGGGCGCCGACGACGACTTCTTCCGGCTCGGCGGCGACAGCATCATGGCCATCCAGCTCACCGGACAGGCGTCGGCGGCCGGACTCGTCCTCGCCCCGCGCGACGTGTTCACGCTGCGCACCCCCGCCCAACTGGCGCTGCACGCCCGGACGCAGGCGGACGGCGGCGCACACGCGGCGGACCCCGGTGTGGGCCGCTTCCCGCTCACGCCCGTGATGCGGTGGTGGCTCGGCCAGGGCGGCGACACCTGGGCGTTCACGCAGTCCATGGTGTTCCCCGTGCCGTCCGGCACGGCCCCGGAGCGCGTCCGCGCGGCCGTGCGCGGCCTCGCGGAGCGGCACGGCGCCCTGCGGACGCGGCTCCTCGCGGCGGACCTCCAGGCCGAGGTGGCGCCGGCGGTACCGGCCGGCGCGGAACCCGTGCGCGTCGAGGTCGCCCCCGGCGACGACGCCCTGGCCACGGCCCGGCGGCTCGCGGCCAGGACGCGCCTCGCCCCCGAGGACGGCGAGATGATGCGGGCGGTCTGGCTCGACGCGGGAGACGACCGCGCGGGCCTGCTCCTGCTGACCCTGCACCACCTGGCGGTCGACGGCGTGTCCTGGCGGGTGATCGGGCCGGAGCTCGCCGCCGCGCTGGCCGCCCCCGCCGAGGCGCCGTGCGGTCCCGCCCCGGCCGCCCCCGGCACCTCCTTCCACCGCTGGGCCCACCTCATCGCCGAGGAGTCCGAGCGGCCCGAGCTGACCACCGAGCTGAGCTGGTGGCGCACGGCCCTCACGGCGGCGGCCGACGCCAGGATCGCCGAGGGCCGGGGCGCGGGGGCCCGCCGCGGCACCCTCACCGTCGACCTGCCCGCCGACCTCACAGAGGCGGCGCTCACGACCCTGCCCGCCGCCTACAACTGCGGCCCCGACGCGGTGCTCCTGTCCGCGCTCGCCTCGGCGGCCGTACGCCACCGGGGCACGGGCACGGGCCTGCTCGTCCATCTGGAGGGCCACGGCAGGCAGGCCCTTTCGGTGCCCGTGGACGTCTCCCGCACAGTCGGCTGGTTCACCACGCAGTACCCGGTCCTGCTCGACGCCGGGCGGCCGGGCGAGACACCGGCGGGCGAGGTGCTGAAGGCGGTCAAGGAGCGGCTGCGGGCCGTGCCGAACGGCGGCATCGGCTGGGGCCTCCTGCGCCACCTCAACCCGGAGACGGCGGCGGAGCTGGCGGAACTCCCGGTACCCGACGTCCGCTTCAACTACCTCGGCCGCCTCACCGCGGGCGACGCGGCGGGCGGCGAACTCCTCGACGGCGGCCCGGGCACCGTGCCGCTGGCCCACGCCCTGGAGATCGACGCCCTCGCCAAGGACGGCCCCGAAGGGCTGCTCGTCGAGGCGACCTTCTCGTACGCGGAGGGCGTCGTCGCCAGGGACGAGGTGCGCGAACTCGCGACCCGGTGGCGCGAGGCCCTGGACCTGCTGGTGCGCGAGACACAGGAGGGCGGCCCGGTCGGCGCCACCCCGTCCGACTTCCCGCTGGTGGACCTCTCGGCGGAGCAACTGGCCCTGCTCGAAGGCGGCCTCGACGGCTTGGACGACGGTGGCCCGGGTGATCCGGGTGATCCGGGTGATCCGGGTGATCCGGGTAGTTCGGGCAGTCCGGGTAGTCCGGGTGGTCCGGGCGGCATGGACGGCTTCGGGCCGGGGCCGGAGAGCGACCGGTGAGCGGGCGCATCGCGGACGTCCTGCCGCTCACCCCCGTACAGGAGGGCCTGCTCTTCCACGCCGTACGGGACACCGAGGGACCCGACCCGTACCTCGTCCAGGCCCGGTTCCACATCGGCCCCGCCGTCACGGCGAGCGCGCTGCGCACCGCGCTCGCCGCCCTCCTGGAGCGGCACCCGAACCTCCGCGCCTGCTTCCGGTACGCACGCCTCGACCGCCCGGTGCAGGTCGTCCCGCACTCCGTCACGCCGCCCTGGACGGAGGCCGACCTGACAACGCTGCCATCGGCCGACGCGGAGGCAAGGACCGACGCCCTCCTCGCCGACGACCGCGCGCGCCGCTTCGACCTGACGCGTCCGCCGCTGCTCCGCGCCCTGTTCCTGCGCCGCGCCGACGGAGCGGAACTCGTCCTCACCTTCCACCACATCCTGCTCGACGGCTGGTCCGTCCCCGTCCTCGAACGGGACCTCGCGGCCCTCGTCACCGGGGAGAGCCTGCCGCCCGCCGTGCCCTACCGGAACTACGCGCTCTGGCTGAGCCGCCAGGACCAGGGCCGCGCCGAGGCCGCCTGGCGCGACGCCCTCGCGGGCCTGGAGCGGCCGGCGCCGCTCGTGCCCCGCGGCCGGGACGGCACCGCGGAGCCCGACACGGTCAGACGGCACCTCACCGCAGAGCTGACCACGGCCCTCACCCGGCGCGCCGCCGAAGCGGGCGTCACGCTCAACACCCTGGCGCAGACCGCGTGGGCCCTGGTGCTCGCCCGCATGACCGGCGGCCGTGACCTGGTCTTCGGCGGCGTCGTCGCGGGCCGCCCGCACGATCTCCCCGGCGCCGGGGAGATGGTGGGCCTGTTCATCAACACGCTGCCGGTACGGATACGGCTCCGCGACGGGGAGACCGTCGGGGACCTCCTCGCCCGCGTCCAGGACGAGCAGTCACGGCTCGTCCCGTACCACCACGTGCGGCTGGCGGAGGTGCGGCGGGGCCTCGCCGGCGGCCAGGGCGCGGGGACGCTCTTCGACTCCGTGTTCGCCTTCGAGAACTTCCCGCGCCGTGCCGAGGAGACGCCGGACGGCCCGCACACCGTCCGCGTACGGGACGTCCGCGACGCCACCCACTACCCCGTCACGCTCGCCGTCGTCGCGGGGGAGCGGATGCTGCTCTCGGTCGGCTGCCGGTACGGCCTCTCGGCGGAGGCCGTCACGGCCCGTGTGGTCCGCGCCTTCGAACAGCTCGCCGGTGACCCCGCCGCGCCGGCCGACCGCATCGACGTACTCCCCGGCGCGGAGCACCGCGAGCTGCTCGCGCGGGCCGCCGGGGCCCCGGCGGCCGCACCGCCGGGCCCCGCCACCGTGACCGCGCGGTTCGCCGCCCAGGCGGCCCGCACCCCGGACGCACCCGCCGTCGAGAGCGGTGACGAGGTCCTCACGTACGCGGACCTCGACGCCGCCGCCGACCGGCTGGCCCGGCGGCTCGTCGCGGCGGGCGTGGCGCGGGGGGCCACGGTCGCCCTGCTCCTGCCCCGCTCGGCGTCCCTGGTCGTCGCCCAGCTCGCCGTGCTCAAGGCCGGCGCGTGCTGGCTTCCGCTGGACCCGGCACAGCCGGGGGAGCGGGTGCGGCGGCTGCTGGGGGCGGCGTCGGCGGGGCTCGTGGTGAGCCGGGGCGAGCCGTCCCTCGAACTGCCCGTCGGCGTACGCCACGTCGACCTGGCCGCCGAGTCGCCGGAGGCGGCGGGACTCGTCGACCGCTCGCACCCCGAGGCCCCGGCCTGCGTGATGTACACCTCCGGGTCGAGCGGGGAGCCCAAGGGGGTCGTCGTCCCGCAGCGGGCCATCGCGGAGCTGGCGGCGGACAGCCGCTTCCGGGACGCCGGGCGGAGCCCGCACCGCCGTGTGCTGCTGCACAGCCCGCACACCTTCGACGCCGCCACCTACGAGGTGTGGGTCCCGCTCCTGAACGGCGGCACGGTGGTGGTCTGCCCCGACGAGCCCGTGACCCCGGGCCTCCTCGCCCGCGTACTGCCCGAGCGGGGCGTCACCGCGCTCTGGCTCACGGCCGAACTCTTCCGCACGGTCGCCGACCTGGCGCCCGCCGCGCTGGGCGCGGCGCGCGAGGTGTGGACCGGCGGCGACGTGGTGGACCCCGAAGCGGTGCGCCGCGTCCGCGACGCCTGCCCGGACACGGCCGTGGTGAACGGCTACGGACCCACCGAGGCCACGGTCTTCGCCACGGCCCACCGCGTCCCGCGGTCCCCGCGGGGCGGCCCGCTGCCGATCGGCACGCCCCTGGACGGCACCCGCGCCCACGTGCTCGACGCACGGCTGCGCCCGGTGCCCGACGGCTGCGCGGGGGAGGTCTACCTCGCGGGAGCGGGGCTCGCCCACGGCTACCTCGGCCGCCCGGCGGCCACCGCCGAGCGCTTCGTCGCCGACCCGTACGGCCCGCCGGGCGCCCGCATGTACCGCACCGGCGACCTGGCGCGCCGGAACCGCGACGGCGGCCTCGTCTTCGTCGGCCGCGCGGACGACCAGGTGAAGATCCGCGGCTTCCGCGTCGAACCGGCGGAGGTGGAGGCGGCGCTGGAGTCCTGCCCCGGGGTGACCCGCGCGGCCGTGGCCACGAGACCAGCACCGGACGGCGGCAAACGCCTCGTGGCATGGGTGGTCCTGGAGGAACGGGAAGCGGCGGGCGATGCCGATACCGATGCCGGGGCGCGGGGAGCCACGGGCGTGGCGGGCGTGGCCGACGCCGGGCCGCGGGTGACCGCGGGTGTGGCGGGCGAGGCCGATGCCGGGGCGCGGGGAGCCATGGGTCTGGCGGGCGAGCCCGAAGCCGATGCCGGCACACGGGGGGTCGCGGCTATGGCGCGGCGGGCCGATACCGGGGCGTGCGGAGCCACGGGCGTGGCGGGCGAGGCCGGAGCCGATGCCGGGGCGCGGGTGACCGCGGGTGTGGCGGGCGAAGCCGATGCCGGGGCGCGGGAAGCTGATGCTCAGGGTGGTGGGGTTCTGGCCGGTGTGCGTGCCGCCGCCGCGCTCGTCCTGCCCGCGCACCTCCTGCCCACCGCCTGGGTGCGCGTCGACGCCGTGCCGCTCACCCCGCACGGCAAGGCCGACCGGGCCGCACTGCCCGAACCGGCCGCGGCCGAGCAGCCCTCGCGCGCTCCCGCCACCGTCCGCGAGAAGGAGCTGTGCGCCCTGTTCGGCGACGTGCTCGGCCTCGCCGACGCCGGGCCCGACACGGACTTCTTCGCGGCCGGCGGCCACTCCCTGAGCGCGCTGCGCCTCGCGGACAGGATCGAGGCGGCCTGGGGGGTACGCGTCCCCGTGGCCGAGCTCTTCGCCGCGCCGACCCCCGCCGGACTCATCGCCCGCCTGGACGGCCCCGCTCCCGAGGGGGCCGGGGCGGACAGCCTGGCCCCGCTGCTCCCCCTGCGCGCGGACGGCGACCGCACGCCGCTGTTCTGCGTCCACCCCGGCCTCGGCGTGAGCTGGGCGTACAAGGCCCTGCTTCCGCACCTGCGCGAGGACCGCCCGGTGTACGCCCTCCAGACCCCCGTCCTCTCGGAGCCGGACGGCGCGCTCCCGGCAGACGTTCGGGAACTTGCGGCCACGTACGTCGACCGCGTCCGGTCCGTCCGGCCGCACGGCCCCTACCTCCTCCTCGGACGCTCCTTCGGCGGGCCCGTGGCGCACGAGATGGCGGTCCTGCTGCGGGCCGCCGGTGAGGAGGTCGCGCTGCTCGCCGTGGTGGACGCCATGCCGAAGCCGCCGGAGGTGGCGCACACCCCGCTCACCGAGGCCGTGGTGAGGGAGGAGGCCCAGCGCATCCTGCGCGAGAGGGGCGCCGCCCTGCGCGGCATCGGCGCACGCCGCCTGACCGCCCTGGGCGAAGCCATCGGCCGCCACGTGGAGCTGGGCCGGAGCTGGATTCCGTCCCCCTACGACGGCACGGTCGTCCTCTTCGCCGCCACCCGCGACCCGGAGGCCGTCCCGACCGAGGAGAAGGCCGGGGCGTGGCGCCGCGCGGCCACGGCCGTCGAGGTCCACGAACTGGCCTGCGCCCACACGGAGGTCATGGACGCGGAACCGGCGGCGCGGATCGCCGCCGCCCTGGAAGCCGCCATCGAAGCCGCCCTCCCACAGGGCCCCGACGTCCCCCTCCAGGGAGAGTGAGAACAGTGGACGCAGAACATCCGGCCGCCGCGGAGGCGCCGCCGGCGGAGGCCGAGGAGTACGAGTTCCCCGTCTCCGACGCCCAGGCCCGCCTCCTGGTCCTCGACCGCATGAACCCCGGCACCGCCCAGTACAACGTGCCCGCCGCCTTCGCCGTGCACGGCCCCTTCGACCTCGGCGCGCTCACCCGCGCGCTCGACGCCGTCGTCGCCCGGCACGAGTCGCTGCGGACCGTCTTCCGTACCGCCGCCGACGGCACGCGGGCGCAGATCGTCCGCGCGAGCGGACGCGCCCGCCTCACCGTCGAGAAGGACGTCCGCCCGGAAGAGGCGGAGGCCCTGATGCGGGCCGACGCGGCACGGCCCTTCGACCCGGCGGAGGGGCCGCTGCTGCGCTGCACGGTGTACGCCGTCGACGACGGCAGCCACCGCGTGCTGCTCGTCGCCCACCACCTGGTCTGCGACGGCTGGTCCCTCGGCGTCATCCTGCGGGACCTCTCGGCGGCGTACGCGGGCGCCGGCCTGCCCGAACTCCCCCTCCAGTTCCCCGACTACGCCGCCTGGCAGCGCGAACGCCAGGCCGCGGGCGCCTACGCCGCAGCCGTCGCCCACTGGGCCGAACGGCTGCGCGGCGCCCCCGAGGTCGTCTCGCCGCCCCTGGACGCGCCGCGTCCCGCGGTACGGACGGCGGCGGGCGGCAGCGAGCGGTTCCCGCTCGGCGCCGGGCCGCGCGGACGCCTCGGCGAGGTCGCCCGGAGCCGGGGGGCGACGCCGTTCATGGCGCTGTTCGCCGCGTACGCCGCGTTCCTCGGGCGGCTGACCGGCCGCGACGACCTGGTCATCGGCTTCCCGGTGTCCGGCCGCGACCGGCCGGAGCTCCAGGAGATGGCCGGCATGCTGACCAACACCCTCGCCCTCCGCGTCGACCTGTCGGGGGACCCCTCGTACGGCGAGCTGATCGACCGCGTCCGCGCCGAGCTGCTCGCCGGGCAGCCGCACCAGGACGCGCCCTTCGAGTCCGTCGTGAACACCCTCGCGCCCGCCCGCGACACCAGCCACGACCCCGTCGTCCAACTGGTCTTCGCCTACGACGACGACACCGAACTGTCCCTCGCGCTCAGCGGCGCCCGCGTCGAGCGCGTCGTACTCGACCTGGACACCGCCAAGTTCGACTTCCACCTGCACGTCGAGCGCTGGGGCACGGCGGGTGACCTCTCCGCGCAGTTCATCTACCGCCGCGACCTCTTCGAGGCCGCCACCGTGCGCGCCTGGACCCACAACTTCCGGACGCTCCTCGACGCGGCCCTCGCCCGCCCGGACGCGCCCCTTGCCGCCCTCGACGCCGTACCGGACGACGAGCGCCGCCGTGCGGTGGCCGCCGCCGACCGCACGGCCGAGGCGGCGCCCACGGACCGCCTGGTGCCCGACCTGATCGCGGACGTCGCGGCGGCCCGCCCCGACGCCACCGCCCTGGTCTGCGGAGACGTCCGCCTCAGCTACCGGGAGCTGCTCGTGCGGGCGGACGCGCTGGCGTCCCGCCTCCGCGCGGCCGGTGTCAGGCCCGGCTTCCGGGTCGGACTGCTGCTGCCCCGCTCGGTGGAGATGGGCGTCGCGGCCCTGGCGGTGCTGCGGGCCGGCGGCGCGTACGTACCGCTCGACCAGGCCCACCCCCACGCCCGCCTCGCGCACATGATCGAGGCGTCCGGCACGGGCCTGCTCGTCACGGCGGAGGAGACGGCGGAGAAGGGCGCGGGACTCGGGGTGCGCCGCCTGCGGGCGGACGTCCACGGCGCGCCGGCGACGACGGCCCCGGAGCCGCGGACCGCCCCCGCCCCCGCCCCAGAAGACCTCGCCTACGTCCTCTTCACGTCCGGCTCCACGGGCGTCCCGAAGGGCGTCGCCGTCGAACACCGCGCGCTCCTCAACCTCACGCGGGCGGTGCGCCCGGCGTTCCCGGTCACGGCCGACGACCGGGTGCTGCAATTCGTGTCGTTCGGCTTCGACGTCGCCGTCTCCGACCTGTTCTTCCCCTGGGTGGCGGGCGCCGAGCTGCACATCGCGCGGGACGACGAACGGCTCGGCGACGCGCTCGCCGCCCGGCTGCGGGACTCCCGCATCACGTACGTCTTCCTGCCGCCGTCCGCCGCGATGCTGCTGCCCGACGTCGCCGGGCTCCTGCCCCACCTGCGGACGCTCGCCGTCGGCGGCGAGGCATGCCCGGCCGAACTGGTCGAACGGCTCAGCGAGCCGGGCCGCCGCATCGTCAACGCCTACGGGCCGAGCGAGGCGACCGTCTACGCCACCACCGCCGACCTCGAACCCGGCGAACCCGTGGTGATCGGCGCCCCCGTGCCCGGCTCCCGCGTCCACGTCCTCGACGCCCGCCTGCGCACCGTGCCCACCGGCGTGACCGGCGAGGTCTACATCGCGGGCGCCTCGCTGGCCCGCGGCTACATCGGCCGCCCGGGCATGACCGCCGAACGCTTCGTCGCCGACCCGTACGGCCCGCCGGGCGCTCGCATGTACCGCACCGGCGACCTCGCGAGGATCGACGCCCGGGGCCGGCTGCACTACCTCGGCCGCTCCGACTCCCAGGTCAAACTGCGCGGCATCCGCATCGAACTCGGCGAGATCGAGGCCCTGCTCGCGGGCCACGGGGACGTCGCGGTCGCCGCGGCGGCCGTGCGCGGCGAGGGCGCGGAGCAGCGGCTCGTCGCGTACGTCGTGCACCGGGAAGGAGCGGCCCCCTCGGACGACACCCTCCGCGCCCACCTCGCCGAACGCCTCCCCGGCTACATGCTGCCGGAGGTCTACGTCCACCTCGACGAACTGCCGCTGAACCGCTCGGGCAAGATCGACCGGGCGCGGCTGCCGGAACCGGCCGCCGAGCGGCAGGAGGCGGGCCGCCCGTACACCGCGCCGAGCACGGCGACGGAACGGCACGTCGCCGAGGTCTGGGCCCGCGTCCTCACCCTGGACCGCGTCGGCGTCCACGACAACTTCTTCGACCTGGGCGGCAATTCGGTACGGCTGCTGAGCGTCCTCGACGCCCTGCGGGACCGGGCGGACGCCGCCGGTGACGACCTCACCATGGTCGACCTCTTCCGCCACCCCACGGTCGCCGCGCTCGCGGCACACATCGACCGGGCCGGCGACGCCCGGCGGGACGGGACGCCCGCCACCGAGGGCGGGACCGCCACCACCACGGCGGCCGAGCGCAGGGGCGGCGACCGCCGCGCCCGCCAGCACGCCGCCGCACAACGGCTCCGCTCCAGAAAGGGCACGTCACGATGACCGAGCCAGCACCCCGGGACCTCGCGTCCGACCCGGCAGCCGACCTCGACGCCGACCCCGGACACGACGCGGCGATCGCGGTCGTCGGGATGAGCGGACGGTTCCCCGGCGCCCCCGACCTGGACACGTACTGGGCCAACCTCCGCGACGGCGTCTGCGCCATCACCGACTTCACCGAGGCCGAACTCCTGGCCGACGGCGCGGACCCGGAGGAGCTGCGCGGCGCCGAGCACGTCCCCGCCAAGGGCCACCTCGCCGACGCCGACCGCTTCGAGGCCGAGCTGTTCGGCTTCCACCGCACCGAGGCCGCCGCCCTCGACCCGCAGCACCGCGTCCTCCTCGAAACCGCCTGGGCCGCCCTTGAGGACGCGGGCCACGACCCGCTCGCGGTGCCCGCCCGTACCGGCGTGTACGTCGGCGGCAGCCCCACCGAGCACATGCTGGCCGCGCACACGGACCGCCGCCTCGCCGCGTCCATCGGGGCGATGCAGATCCGCATCCTCACCGACCGCGAGTTCCTCGCCCCCTGGATCTCCTACCGCCTGGGCCTCGAAGGGCCGAGCCTGACGGTCCAGACGGCCTGCTCGACCTCGCTCACCGCCGTCCACCTCGCCGCGCAGGCGCTGCTCCTCGGCGAGTGCGACACCGCGCTCGCGGGCGGCGTCAGCATCGACACCGTACGCAGACAGGGCTACGTCCACTACGAGGGCGGCATCTTCTCGGCGGACGGCCGCTGCCGCCCCTTCGACGAGCGGGCGGGCGGCACGGTGCCCGGCAGCGGCGTCGGCGTGGTGGTCCTGCGCCGCCTCGCCGACGCGCTCGCGGACGGCGACCCGGTCCGCGCGGTCATCCGGGGCAGCGCGCTGACCAACGACGGCGCCACGAAGGTCGGTTTCACCGCCCCCGGCGTCGAACAGCAGACGGCGGCGATCGTCGAGGCCTGGTCGGCGGCGGGCCTCGAACCGTCCGCGGCCCAGTACGTGGAGACGCACGGCACGGCCACCGAGCTGGGCGACCGCATCGAACTCGCGGCGGCCACAGCGGCGTTCGGCGGCCCCGAAGGCACCGTGGGCCGGGTGGGCATCGGCTCGGTCAAGTCGAACATCGGCCACCTGGACGCGGCGGCGGGCGTGGCCTCGCTCATCAAGGCGGTGCTGATGCTGGAGCACGCCACGCTGGCCCCCACGGTCAACGTCTCGCGCCCGCACCCGGACCTGCGCATGGACGCCACCCCCTTCCGCGTCGTGGACAGCGCGGCCCCGTGGCCGCTCCCCGCGGACGGCGTGCGCCGCGCGGGGGTCAGCTCGCTGGGCATCGGCGGCACGAACGTGCACGTGGTCCTGGAGCAGGCGCCGGAGCGCCGCGGGACGCGGACGACCCCCCGCAGGGAGATCCTCGCCCTGTCGGCCCGCACGGAGCCGGCCCTGAGGACCCTGGCCGCACGCCTCGCCACGGCCCTGCGCGCCCCGGACGCCCCGTCCCTCGCGGACACCGCGTACACCCTGCGCACGGGCCGCACCCCCATGGACGTACGCGCCTACGTCCTGGCGTCGGACCCGGCGGAGGCGGCCGACCGCCTGACCGCGCTCGCGGAGGGCCGCGACGGGGGCGACGACGGCGACACCCCCGACGGGGACGGCCTGCGCGGCCTCGGGGAGCTGTGGCTGAAGGGCGGCTCGGTCCCGTGGCCGGAGACCCTGGGCGAGGGCCGCAGGGTGAGCCTGCCGACGTACCCGTTCGCGGGGGAGAGCTACGGCGCGCTGACGCTCGACCGCCGGTCCGGGCAACCGGAGGCGGCGGCGCAGGCACCGGCGCCCGACGACGACCTGACGGCGGCGGTGCTGGGTGTCCTCGCCGAAGCCCTCGGCCTGGCGGACGCCGTGGGCCCGGACACGACGTACTTCGCGGCGGGCGGCGACTCGCTCACCGCGGTCCACCTGGTCGGCAGGTTGCGGGACGAGTTCGGCATCGACGTACCCATCACCGTGTTCCTGGAGGAGCTGCCCCTCCAGGAACTGGCGAAGCGCATCGCCGGCTCCACGGAGCAGGACGCCGCGGAGGACTCGCTGGACGCCCTGCTCTCGGAGTTCGAGGCGGAGTAGGGGGCGGGCAGGGGGAGCGGTCAGGAAGCGGTGACGCTCCTGCGGCCGGGCAGCGCGGAGGCGATGACACCGGTGACGTAGGACATGTGCGCGTCGAGGAAGAAGTGCCCGCCCGCCAGCACGTGGCAGGAGAACCCGCCCCGGGTCTCGCTCTCCCAGGCCCGGGCGCCCTCGACGGTCACGCGCGGATCACTGTCACCGGTGAGCACGACAAGAGGACAACGAAGCGGCTCCCCACTCCGATACAGATACTCGTCCACGATCTGATAATCGGCCCGCATCGGAGGCAGGAAGAGGGAGAGCAGCTCGGGGGAGGAGAACAGCTCCTCGGCGGTCCCGGAGAGCTTGCGCATGTCCTCGACGAGCTCCGCGTCGGTCATGTCCCGCACCCGCTTCTTCCCCGCGGCCCTGCGGGGCAGCGAGGGAGCCATGCGCCCGGACACGATCAGCGCCACGGGCGGCTTCCCCGCGGCCTCCAGGCGCCGCGCGGTCTCGAACGCGAGCAGCGCGCCCATGCTGTGCCCGAACAGGGCGAGAGGCCGGGCGTCGGGCCCGTCGGGCAGCTCGTCGAGCACGGCGTCGACGATCTCGTCCGCCCCCGCGGCGAACGGCTCGCCGTACCGGTCCTGCCGCCCCGGGTACTGCACGACCAACGGCTCGACGGTCCCGGAGACGGCGGCCGAGAGCCCGTGATAGGCGCTGACGGAACCGCCGGCGTGAGGGTAGACGAGCAGACGGGTCCCGGCATCGGGTGCGGGGTGGTTGCAACGTATCCAGTCGCCCACGAGCGCGCCCTCCTTCCATGACGACAGCCGCCGCCGACCGACGGCCTGACCTGGCCAGCATGCCGGACGAAGGGGGGTGGCGGGGCGGCTTTGTGACGCGCGTGGCACGGCATCGCGGTGAACACGGCCCCCCGGGGGTACGCGGAAGACTCAAGCACCGCCCGTGACGAACGCACCGCCCACGACATGTCGACGGAGGAAGGGGAGAACAACGATGTCGTCCTCACTGCTGGAAGCTGTGGACATCAAGGCACCGGTGGCCGTGAGCTGGTCCCTGTGGGAGAACGTGGAACGCTGGCCGGCGTTCCTGAGCCACGTGAAGCACGTGCAGCGCATAGACGAGACGACGTTCGCGTGGCAGCTCTCACTCCCGACGGCGGACAAGGAGTTCGTGGCGGAACTGACGGAGGTCATCCCGCAGGAACGCATAGCGTGGCGCACGACAGAGGGCGTCCACCACGCGGGCGTGGTCACGTTCCACCGCCTCAGCGACACGGAGAGCCGAGTGACCCTCCAGATCGAATACGACCCGCAGGGCTTCCTGGAACACCTGGGCGCACTGACGAACCTGGACAAGACCCTGGCCAACTACGACTTGGGCGAATTCCAGAGGATGGCGGAACTGGCAGCGGAGACAACTGCGGGCTGACGCCTGTGACCTTTCCGCCCTTGGCGGCGAGGCGCGGACGTATGCGGGCGGCGCGGAGGGCACCTTGCCCGCCTCGTCGAGCTACTGGGCGTCAGACCTTGATGACGGTGGCGCGCGCTCCGCAGAGGGCCGTGACATCTTCCGGGTCGGAGGTGAGCACGGTGACGGGCCCAGGTGCGGCAAGGGCGGTTGCGCTGAGCATGGCGTCGATGGCGTACCTGTGACCGTGCAGACCGGCATCGGCAAGCAGGGCGGCGGCACGACGTGCGACCGCGTCCGTGACCGGCTCCACGACGAGGCGGGAGAGTGTCCACTCCAGGGCCGGGCGGTTGACGCGCGGATGCACGACTTCCACCAGGGTGGCCGCTGACGTGATCACACGCATGTCATCGGCGCGCGCCAAGGCGAGCCAGGCGGTGACCGCGCGGTCGCGCAGCACGGCCTTGGCCAGCCCCTCGCTGTCGAGTACCAGCGTGCCGCCCGGCGTGGCGGGGAAGCCTGTCACGCCGCGCTCGCCTCGTCGCCGATCTGCTGTGCACGAGCCTGGTGGAGCTGGTCGCGCACGGCCTGCACCTCACCATCAGTGATGGGGCCGTGCTCTGCCTCGGCGACCTGGATGAGCTCGTTCAGATTGTCGCGCTCGATCTGACGGGCGACGGCGGCGGCGACGTAGGCGGACAGACCGGAGGGGCCACTACGGGCACGGGCGGCTTCGGCGATGTCCCGTGGCATAGTGATCGAGAACTTCTGAGTAGGCTCACCCATACTCCTTATGCTACCTCGAATGCCACCGCTCCCTACGGGACGGACCGCGGTCACCTCGGTCCTCGGCCCTCGGCCGGAGCGTAGAGACGGTGTCGAGGCCAGGCACTCCGCCCCCGACGAGCTCAAGGACGTACTGCCTTGCGGGTGCGCTCACCTCATGACCTGCGGTGAGGCGGGCACGGGCCGGCTCGCACGAGCGGGCGCGCAGACCGACCGGCTTCGATCCGGTGACGCGCGCGGCGAACCGCACGAGGTTCGACGATCCGGCCCGTACGCCTGAGGCCCTGGGGCCCTGAGGAAAGATCGAACGGGAAATGCGCACGCGCGCCCGACAAAAAGCTCCTGACCCGCATTTCTGCTGGTCAGGAGCTGATCCGGAGTGCCCCCGGCAGGATTCGAACCTGCGCACACGGCTCCGGAGGCCGTGGTGATCCCAGAAGTTTATGCCGGTCACACGCATAACTGACGATCCATCAGTCCCGCGATCCCGCGTATGTCCCGCGAAAATAAAATGCCCCATATCGCCATCAACGTGGGTCTTGGGTCTTGCTTGCGGGTGCGGTGGAGCTAGGTTCGGCGCTTGGTGTCCCGGTCGCGCGTACGTGTCTAGCGTGCGCGCACGGACTCGTCGCTGAATTCCGTAGCTGCGGCAACGCTGTGTTCGATGTGCGGTGGGGAGCGTCGGGGTGGTTGGCGCGGCGGGTGGCGAGCCGATGCTTAGACCTTGATGACGGTGACGCGTGTGCCGCACAGGGTGGTGAGGTCCTCAGGGTCCGAGGTCAGGACCGTGACGGGTCCCGCTGTGGCGAGGGCGGTGGCGCTGAGCATGGCGTCGATGGCGTACTTGTGCCCGTGCAGTCCGGCGTCGGCTAGGAGCGCGGTGGCGTGCCGGGCGATCGGCTCGGTCACCGGCTCGACGACGAGGCGGGACAGCGTCCACTCCAGGGCCGGCCGGTTGATGCGGGGGCGGACGACCTCGACGAGCGTGGCCGCAGAGGTGATCACTCGCAGGTCGTCGGCGCGGGCGAGGGCGAGCCATGCGGTGACGGTGCGGTCGCGCAGGACGGCCTTGGCCAGTCCCTCGCTGTCGAGAACGAGGGTGCCGCCGGGGGCGGCGGGAGCGCGGGTCACGCGGCGTCCGCTCCGCCGTGGGCCTGTTCCTGCCGGGCCTGGTGGAGCTGGTCGCGCAGGGCCTGGATCTCGTCGTCGGTGATGGGGCCGTGCTCGGCCTCGGCGACGGTGATGAGTTCGTTGAGGTTGTCGCGTTCGATCTGGCGGGCGACGGCTGCGGCGACGTACGCGGACAGTCCGGAGGGGCCGCTGCGGGTCCGGGCGGCTTCCGCGATATCGCGCGGCATGGTGATCGAGTACTTCCCGGTAGGCTCACTCATGCTACCTATCCTACTGGTGATCCTCCCTCTGAGGGGTGGGGAATGGTCCGGTGTCTGCCGAGTCGGGTGAATGGTGCCTCTGGTGCGCCATCGGCGAATGGGCCTGGTGCGTTCACCTGATCAGGAAGGTGGTGGACGCTATGAGGACGAGACATGGACACGCGGCGTCCCGCATCCCGAGAACGCTGCACTCCGCGCGGAACGCAAGTGCGAGGTCGCATGGCACGGGCCACCGCGTATCCGGTGCGCTGGCTGTCCATGAACTGGCAGATGAGCTCGCCGCTGCGCTGCTTCAGGTCGTCCGTGAAGGCGGCGGCACTGGCGTGGCTCGCCCAGGACAGGCTGGTGGCCCTCTCCGGGAGAGCGCGGCTGGCATGAGCTGGTACGCGTTCGCGCTGGAGTACCTGGACATGCGCTGGCCGCTGATCGCGGCGAAAACCCGGGACGAGACCAACGACGCGCTGTGCGCGATCACCCGGGCGATGGTCCGGGACGTCCGGGGCCGCCCCAGCGATCAGCTGCTGCGGCGCGCGCTGCGGGGCTGGGCATTCGTGGCACCCCGGCCCGAGCCACGCAGCATGCCGACCGATGTCCGCCAGACCCTGCGCTGGGTGGCGGGCGCCTCGCGCCCGCTGGCCGATCTGCTGGATCCGGCCGTGATGCGGTCCGTCCTGGCCGCCCTGCGCCTGAATCTGGACGGCACGGTGGCCGCCGCCGAGACCCAGCGGCACAAGCACAAGGTCCTGGTCCACGCCGTGCACCACGCCCTTGAGCAGCACAAGCTCCCCACGGACCCGCTCGCGCCGATCCAATGGCGCGTGGCCGAGACTGTCGATCAGGTCGATCCGCGGGTCGTCGCCAACCCGGCCCAGGCCCGCGCCCTGCTGACTTCGGTCTCCTACGTCGGAAGCCATCGGCGTGCGCGCGGGCGGCGGCTGGTCGGGCTGTTCGCTGGCATGTACTACGCGGGACTGCGCCCGGGGGAGGCGGTCGCCGTCGGCCTGCAGGACTGTGTCCTCCCCGATGAGGGCTGGGGCCAGGCCACCCTGCACCGCACTCTCCCGCAGGCGGGCACCCGATGGACCGACACCGGACGAGTCCACGACGAGCGCGGGCTGAAGAACCGTCCAGCCGGCGACACCCGGCCGGTGCCCCTGCCGCCCGAACTGGTCATGCTGTGGCGGGACAGCATCGACACCTTCGGCACCGCGGACGACGGGCGGCTGTTCTTCAACGAACGCGGCGGCATCGTCGCAGCAGGCACCTACGGCCGCGTCTGGCACGAGGCGCGCCATCTCGCTCTCCCGCCGGAACTGGTGCAGAGCCCGCTCGCGGACCGCCCCTACGATCTGCGTCACTCCGCTCTGTCCACCTGGCTGAACGCGGGCGTGGATCCCACCGAGGTCGCAGAACGCGCCGGCAATAGCGTGGAGGTGCTGATGGCCACCTAGGCCAAGTGCCTGTACGGGCGTGCTGGGATCGCCAACGAGCGCATTGAACGGGTCCTGCACGAATACGAGTAGTCTCACGTACCCATCAATGATGGCAGGGTATGCTGCGGCGCCCGCGAACTGGTGGTCAGAAGCTGTGGATCGGCATGCCTTACAACCGCGAATCGTCCGCCGACGCGCAGAGCCTGGGACACGAACCGACACCCTTCACACAGAAAGTGCCTTCCAGTAGAGATGGCAGAGACTCTCGAGGAGTCTCATAGGAGACGGCCACCTCGCCGCCCTCTTGACCGTGAGCCTCGATTCTGTGGAGGCGCTGGTGTCCTTCGCCGCGATCGGCGTGGCGCCGGCCGAGGTCTTCGCGACCCACGGCTGCGGCGAGCATGAGTGGGCGGCTGCCCGCAAACGGCTCATCGCGCGGGGGCTGCTGGACGCCGGCGGCGCGGCGACCGACGCGGGTCACGCCCTGCGCGCCGAGGTCGAGCGCCGCACCGACGAACTGGCCGCTGCCCCCTGGCAGGCGCTCGGCGCTGAGGACACCGCGCGACTCGCCGAGCTCCTCGGCCCGTTCAGGCTGGAGGCCATCGGCTCAGGAATGCTGCCCCGCGAGACCACGCTCGGCATAGTGAAGACCCCTCTGGGATGTCCAGGGGGCGCCCTCAGCGCGCGTAGCCGATTCCAGCCATTCGCGAAGCAGATAGAGCAGTCGCCGGGCGATTGGGGCAAGACCGACCGACATCACGCCGTGCTGGAACAGGCCCGCTGCCTTCACAACGAGCCCAGCTCAGCAAGTCACTTGGCAGGAACACCCTCTATACCAGATGCGCGGAACATGACCCAGTCCAGTCCGACGGCAGTGGTTAAGCGCTGCCCATAGATCAGGCCAGCTGCTTCCGCTGTTGCTCGAAGTTGTTCAAGAGAGCGTTCTCTGCCGGAGAGAAGGAGGAACATCCGCAGGTCCATGCTGGTGATGACCCGCTGGTCGGCGCTGTCGGTGAGCCGTTCGACGACGACGACCGTGCCGTGCTCGGCTGCTGCTTCAGCGCAGCGACGCAGGATGAGGGCGGCTTGTTCATCGTTCCAGTTGTGCAGGACGTTGACGAGGGTGTACACGTCCGCCCCGGACTGCAGCGGGTCGAAGAAGTCGCCGGGGGCCGCAGTGAACCTTTCTGCGAGGCCGGCAGCCGTGATGCGGTGGGTGGCGGCACCCACCGCTTCGGGGAGATCCACCAGCGTCGTGCGCAGGCCGGGGAATCTGCGCATCAGGGCTTCCAGGAAGACACCGGTCCCGCCCCCCACGTCGACTACGTGCTGAGCGTGCTTCCACGGAAAGGTATCGGCTAGTTCCTTGGCGAAGCTCTCCGCGTGTGTTTGGCGAAGTGTGTTGAAGTCAGGACCCGTTGGGTGCGCTGCGAGGTCACGATAGAAGGTGTTCCCGTGGGTGTGGAGGTAGGGGGAACGTCCTGTGCACACAGCGTCGGTCAGAGCGCGGGCAGCTGCATCCATACGCCCGCCGATTCCGCTTTCGTCGAGCCATGCGCGTAATTGGGACGGATGGCCGTCGAGCAGGGTAACGGACAGCGACGTGAGGGCGAAGGCGCCGGTATGCGGTTCGCTGAAGACTCCGCGAGCGGTCAGGAAGCTCAACACCCTGCCCAGGACGTCGGGATCGGCCCCGATGCGTTTAGCCAAGAGCGCGGCGGTGTTGTGACCGGCGGCGATGTGATCGGCCAGACGCAGAGTGGCAGCGGTGCGCAGTGCGATGGGGGCCAGTCCGCTAACTGCTTCGGAGAACTCGGTTTCAGTGGTCACGTGTTCACTTCCAGGGGAAGGTGTGGACCGTCCACGAGCTGGTTGCCGAGGAGTTGCCGGTAGCGGGCGCTGGTCTGCACCAGTTGCTCGTGGGTTCCGGAGGCGATGATCTGGCCCTCGTCGACCACGAGGATGCGTTCGGCGTCCCGGACGGTGGAGAGCCGGTGTGCAATGACGAGCACGGCCGTTTCAGGGGGCAACTCACCCAGGGCATCCATGACAGCCAACTCGTTGTGGGTGTCCAGGCTTGCGGTGGGTTCGTCGAGGAGCAGCAGAGCGGGCTCGGTGAGCAGCGCTCGTGCGATCGCCAGTCGCTGACGTTCTCCCCCGGAGAGTGCCGCTCCGTGTTCCCCGACTGGCGTGTCGATGTCTTGTGGCAGTGAATCGACGAGCGTGTGCAAGTTGACCTGGTGCAGGACGTGCTGGATTTCGCTGTCGTCGGTGGGGCGGGAAAGGCTGAGGTTCTCCCTCAGGCTGCCGTGCAGAACCGGGGCGTCCTGTTCGACCAGCGCGATCAGCTGACGACACTGAGCACGGGACAGCTCGGTGGACTGGTGGCCGAGGTAGGCGATCGTGCCGTGAGTCGGCTCGTGGAACCGGCAGATGAGGGACAGGATGGTCGACTTTCCGGCGCCGGACGGTCCGACGATCGCGGTTCGGGACCCGGCGGGGAGATTGAAAGAGACCCCTTGGAGTGCGGGCCGGTGCCCGTCGTAGGTGAAGTGGACATCGTCGAAGTCCAGCACGGGTGCGGTCGGCTGACTGGCTGGAACCGGCTGTGCTGGTCCTTCGTCGTCCTCCACGGGCAGGTCGAGACCTTCCTGCACGCGCTGCAGCGCCCCGGCTGCCCGCTTCATGAGCGTAAGCCCTTCGAGCAGGTTGCCCAACGGCATCACCAGGTACGTGGCGTACAGCAGGACCGCGACTAGATCACCGAGTTCGAGGCTGCCCGAGGCGACACGCATGCCACCGAATACGAGAACGAGGAGGAAGGAACCGGAGGCGGCCAACTGGACAGCCGGCTGTGCGGCAGCGGTCAGCCGTGCGCTGCGGATACCCGCGTCGTACGCGGCTTGCGCCGACGACGTGATCCGCTGCGTTTCGGTGTCTTCGGCACGGTGGGCGCGGATGGTGCGCATCGCGGACAGCCCGCGCTCCAGGTCAGCGCTGAACGCCCCCACAGCCGTCTGGGCCTGCTCGCTCGCGGCACGGATGCGGTCCATCACGACCAAGACGCCGATGCCGGCTACGGCAAAGACGCCCAGGACGACCAGGAAGATGACGGGATCGACCATGAGCATCAGGACGATTGCCCCGACGACCGTCAGAGTTCCCACCGTGACATCGACCAGGCTGCGGGTCAGGCTGTCGCGCAGAGCTCCGGTGTCGTTACCGGCACGCGAGATGAGATCACCCATGCGGTGGTTGGCCAGTACGGGGATATGCAGCCGCAGCAGTCGGCGCACCAGCGCTGTGCGCAGCCGCAAGACGACACTTTCACCAGTGCGCTCCAACAAGTACCGGCCGGTCGTGTCGACGGCGGTCTGCGCCACGAAAAGGACCGACAGCGCCACTGCCGCACCAGCGACTGAAGAGGAGGTGCGGACACGGTCGATGATCTCTCCGGCAAGCATCGGTTGTGCCAGGCCGAGGCCCGCCGCCGCCAACACCAGGAGCACGGCAGCGGTGACGGTGCCGCGATGAGGGTGCAGTAGGCGCAGCATGTCGACCATGCCGACGGTTCGTCGTCCTGGGTCCGCCGGACGTTCGAGTTCACCTGTCACGGTCCTGCCTCCACGCGGATCAGGGCTCGGTACGCGTCTGGCTTACCCAGCTCGGCGACGATTCGTCCGTCGGCTTCCAGCCAGGCGTGGGCGGCGAACGGTGGGGTGGCACGTACACCGACGCACCACGTCGGCCAGGTTCCTTCCAACTGGCACAGCAAAGCGACGGCGATGGAGCGGGGCAGGCACCCCTGCCATCCGGCGCAGGACAAACTGGCCGCCGTCACCGCGTGGTAGTACCGCTCCGTCTGCCGGTAGCCTGCGGGCCGGGCCCTTGCCGCCGCCCATCCCAGCAACACCTTCAGGCGCCGTGGTGGCAGGCGCGCCAACAGCAAGGCGAAGATCACTACGATTTTCGTCCTGGCTCGTTGCCTCCAGCCGTTCGTCTGCCGGGGCGGCATCGTCATTCCTATGCTCACGGCTGGACCAGATCCGACGCTTGGAGCTTTTCCACGAGGGCGGCGATGTCCTTCATCGCCTGCTCTTCGTCGACGTCGTATTCCTGCATCAATCGCTCGGCGATGGCCGCAGGAGAAAGCCGATGATCGAGTCCTTCGGCGACAATGGTTCCTGTCGGGTTGAGCTGGAAATAGACGCCTCCACGTTCGTCCAGCAGAACCGATCCGTATTCGGTTCGGACGATGGACACATTGTCACGCAGTCGCAGGTGCATTTCTCTTCCCCCTACGGTCATACCGCTTTCAGTCGTGCAAGGTACGCAGCCATAGTTCGCAGGCCACAGTTGTCAGCAGGGACCCGTTGTCGAGTTCGGGCGAGTCGGGGTTCGCGCACAGATTCCTCAGGTGTGTTGCATCGACCAGTCCGCGATCGGCCAGGCGGGACTCGCTCCACAACTTGCCCAGGAAGTCTGCGTGGGTTCGCAGGCCGAGCGCCTGGGCCATGTCCCCTACACCCTTCGTGGTGCGTTGCAGCAATATGTCCGGTATGACCTCCCGCATGGCTTCAGCAAGGAGAGGTTTGTACCGGTGGGGCTGGACACGGTCCGGAACGCGCACGCGCAGAGCTGCTTCGATCACGCGGTCGTCGAAGAAGGGGGCGGACATGGCCAGTCCCGCGTGGGCGGTGATGTCAGTCAGCGCCCGCACGAGGCGCGCCCCGTCCTGAAGGCCGTCCAGTTCCAGATGCCGGCCGGGTGTGGAGGCCAGTGGGGTGGTCGTTCGGGCCGCCCGGCTGACTTCCTCCCGGATCACGTCGGTACCCCAGGCGGTGGTCCAGGGCGGAATGGTGGCTCCGAGCCCCCAGGTGAGGAAGGGGTACATGGGGTCTGCGCCTGTTCCCGATAGCGAGCGGGACGCCAACCAGCGACGGTACGAGGTGGGGAGCAGCAGTTGCCGGGCCATGTCAGCTCGTGACCAGCGGAACATCCCCCGGTAGATGGCAAGGCGCCGGGCCGCGGTGAGCGGGTGTCTGGTCAGCATGTCCGCCCAGAGCGTTGCCAGGCCGACAAAGAGATGGTCACCGCCGTGCCCCGTCAGGTGTACGTCCGCACCTGCTGCGCGGCCAGGCAGAGTCATCGCGAGCACCCGTGCCCGGCTGGCGATTCCTGTGGAGGGTTCGTCCAAGGGCTCGACGGCCTGGTCGAGGTCGGCGTACACCAACGGGACATCGTGTGCGGCGACGACATGGTGATCGACCCGCTCGCTGTGGAGTATGGCCAGATCGGCCCAGTCTCTGTCGTCGTCGAGAGGGTCGCGGCTCTCGGCCGTCACGGCCAGAACAGGGCGCTCTTGCGTCGCGAGGAAGAGCAGGGTGGTGGAGTCGAATCCACCGGACAGCTCGCTACTCACACAGGTGCGGCCTTGCAGATGGAGCCGGACGGACGTTTGCAGGGCCCGCCGTACCTCCTGGGCCCCGGTGGGCAGGGAGTTTCGCTGTTCCGGGGGCTGCCACCAGCGACACACGCGCTGCTGGCCCCGCGTGTCGAGGTGAAGCCAGCTGTCGCTGGGAAGAGTGTGGATCGTTTCCCACAGCGCACGCTGGCCCAAGGGGTGCGGCATGGGTTCCAGCAACCTGAGGGCCAGAGCTGCGTGGTCCAGTGGGGCACCGGTCATCTCGGCCAGGGTTCGGGCTCTGTCGGACACCCACCAGCCGTCGTGGTAACGGGTGTAGAAGACCTGCCGGACTCCAGAGGCAGTCCCCTGGATCCGGACGCCGTCGGTCCCGATGGTGGCGATGACGTGGAAGAGCCCGGGGATACTCGTGACGACGCGGTCAAGGTCGACTGCGGTGCGACAGTTCGCCACGGCGCGTTCGAGAGCCGGCGAGGTCGGGTCACCGGGACCGATCAGGGCAACGGTGTTTCCGCCGGCACGAACGCACGTCAGCGATGACGAGGTCAGGCGTGCCCTGATCCAGGGTCGGCCTGAAGCGTGGGCGATGGTGTGGGTCGGATTCCAAGGAGGGCACCCGACCGCAGAAGCAGCCTCGTGGTCGGGTATCACCACAAACTGATCCATGATGCTGTCGAGTGCCTTCCTCGGGTTCGGGCGTGTTACGGGATGAGGCGGCCGACCAGCTGGTCGCCCCTGATTCGGCCGAAGCCGGCGGTTGCCGTTGCGAAGGAACCGCGCTCGATCAGGGCGGGAGTCTCGTAGGTCTTCTTCATAAGGCTGTTCACCTCCTTTCGTCTGAGAGTGAATCCACTCTCTCCCTGATGCGCACGCAACGTAATTGGCTCCGGAGCCAATCTCTGGGCGTAGACGAAGGCGGCTAGACTGACCTTCAGGCGTGAACTCAGGCCCAGCTTTGCCAAGATGCTGCCTGTGTGAGCGCGAACAGTACGTTCGGTGATAAACAGTTCCATCGAGATCTCTGCGTTGCTTGCTCCGTGTGCCAAGATCTCAAAGACTTCAAGTTCTCTGCTGGTCAAACTGGTGATGCGGCTCAACGCCTGCGCTAAATCTGACATCGCGAACTTCGAACGCATCGTGGTTCCATTCCCCTATCATCTCGTAGCTGCGTGTCACCTTGCGCGGAGAGCCTCGTGAGGCCCTTGATCCTCTGAAGTGGCGCTTCTGGCCATGGCATTGCTTCGGGCTCACCCACCGACTCCCAGAACCCTTGGCCGGGCATGCCGGTTGTCGCACGAGATTCAGTAGCCTGACGGCAAGAGGTGCGCATCCGCGATCGGGATGATGGTGTGCCAAGTCCGTACGTGGTGGCTCAGGCAACGCCGCGTGTGGAGCAACGGCAGTCAGCGGATGCATGCCCGGACTGGCTTGAAGAAGTGCTTTCAGCACGGAGAGGACGCATCCCCCAAGGGTCTGTTCCCTGCAGGCTAGGGGCGTCGCGGAGGCCGCGCTCCGCCGTCGTACCCCTGCGCCTGACGTCCTTTCGCTGTGGAGACAATGATGCTCCCCGGCCGCTGTCTCGCATGGGCCCTGCCTTCTGGAGGTGACAGTCGGCGCTCCGGCGCCGTTCTCTTGGGCCGATCTTACGTATACGTCAAAGCTCTGTCAACCAATCAGAGAGAGCCCAACTCATCGCTGCAGGTCACCGGCCCAGAGTGCATTCGATGGAATCAACTATCATGTATATGGCGCAATTTGACTGGTGCCGAGCAGGTGGTCCCTTAGTTACCATTCCATCATGGTCACTCCAGATCCGGGCACACCACCGTCGTCCACCTCGTCCGGACAAGAAGCAGCATTGTTTGGTGAGCGATTCCGGCGCTTGATCGAAGTCGTATATCCAGCTGCGCTGGGGCGGCCATATACGGACACGGAGATCGCCAAGCATACGGGGCTGTCCAACCAGTATGTTGGGAAACTTCGAAAGGGGCAGTCTGTTCCCAGTCTCGCCAACGCTGGCCGGATGGCGAAGCTCTTCGGGGTTTCGACGGACTACTTCCTCAACCCGCCAGAGCATTCAGCTGTCCAAGCTGTTGAGCGGAATCTCCGGATGATCGAGAACCATCGTGCAGGACGAGCGCAGCGTGTGGGACACCGTTCTGCTGGTGTTGACGCCGAGTTGCTCTCCGATGAAGAGGTACGACACATCGCCGAGGGGGCCGCAGAACTCCCGTCCTCGATGAGGGGCTCGGTGACCACGGTGATCGATCAACTCCGCCAGGCCATTGGACTAGGAAGGGGAGACGGATTCGGCTCCCCCTGAATCGTGGCCGGTAAAGCTTGCCGCAGTCGCGAGTGCGGCGGCCTGCTGCAGTTCCGCTGCGGAGAGACATGCCACAGCCAGAGGAGGGGGCAAGTGAGCCTGTCCGACATGCCCATTGGCTTCATGGCGACGAGATGGTGGATTCCCGAAGGACAGGAGAAAGCTCTCGTGGGCTTGCGACGTGCCCGACGCAAGTGCCGAGCCCTGCTGGAAGGGGCCAGCGTACCGCCGTACACCACGGTAGAGGAGCTGTGTGAACGGCTAGGGGCCAAGCGGGGACGCCCTATTGTTCTGATCCCGAAGGAGTTGGTTCCTGGTGAAACCTCTGGGAAGTACGAGCAGCATCTCACTGAGGACCGGATCTACTTCCCTCTGCATACGAGTACGGCCCATCAAGCCCACATCATCTGCCACGAGTTGGCACATCTCCTGCTTGAGCATATCCCTGAACTTGACGCCATTGACCCGGACGTAACCCGTCTCGTTCTAGGGCGTTCCCACTACTCCAGTCCGGCCGAAGAGCAGGCTGAGGTTCTCGGAACCCTCCTATGGCAGCAGCTGGACCTAGCCACCTCTGTGCCAGCCAGTGCCGCAGTGGTCACTTCGCTGGAACATCGTTGGAGCCGCCATGTATGACTTCGTCGCCAGCTGCCTCTACCTAGTCATAGCCGCCCTCTGGTTCACGGTGGGAGGCTTCAAGGCGCAGGCTTGGCGGCGGCAGCAGGCTCCGGCGCTGCTTGCCATGGCTATCGCGTCAGTGGCGACGGCCGTCTCCTTCCTGTGCTCGGTTCCGGTTGTTGCAGACGCAATCAATGAGAAGTCCGGGGTGAGCTTCCTTGGATTGCTTTTCGTCTATCTCGGTAGGATTCTCTTCAGCGCCGGCGCGGTCGTGCTCGTCCTGCTGTGGGCGCCGCCGTCGCAGGGTTCGGACAGCCGCCGTGCATGGACTGTTCCGTACTCCGCGGTGCAGTCCGAGGTCCGAAGCAAAGTCCTGCTCGTCTATGGGCCGGTCATGGTGGCCATGACGACGCTGTTTGCCTTCTTCCCTTCGGGCTTGGACAGCGACGAGCCTTTGGATACAACGTATGCAGACCGGCCCACGGTCTTTGCTTATCTCCTCGTCTATCAGGCGGGGTTCGGATGGGCCCTCTGCCAGCTGGGGATGATCTCCTGGAGTTACTCCGCTGATCCGGCCAACTGCGGGCTTCTGGGGCGCAGTTTGCGGCGTATCACCATTGGGTGCGCGCTGATTGGAGGGTATGTCCTCAGCAAGATCGCTGTCATAGTCGCCGCAGCAGCAGGTACGAATGCTCTGGACTGGGTGGGGTCGCTTGTGAGCCCTCTATCGGGCTGTGTGGGCTGCCTCGTGCTCGCCTCTGGCTGGGTGGGTGCCGCGGCGGTCACTTGGCGCGAGCGTCGCTCGCATTACCGGGCCCTGCGCCCGCTGTGGACGGCTGCGCTGCAAGTCGACGGGCGGCTGGCATTGGACACATTGCCGCGGCCATGGGCGGAGTGGCTGGTTGCCCGGGACTTGGAGTGGCGTATCACTCGGCGTACGCGGGAGATCCGCGACGGCCAACTGGCTCTGCGGCCCTGGGTGCCAGCCGATGTCGTTGAGACCGCTCAACGCCGGGCGGCTCAGCACGACGGCCTGGATGGGCCTCGGGAGCGTGAGGCTGCTGTTGCTGCTGCAGCCTTTGCCGGCGGCTTGCGTGCCTTACGCGCCGGAGAGCGTCCGGCACAACACTGTGAACGGACCCCTGGCATCGATGTCGAGCCTGGAGAGGAACGGCAGCACCTGGTCCTGGTTGCAGGACATCTTAAGGGACCGTTCGTCGCCGGTGTTCTTGCTGACACAGCCTGATCAAGAGGGCCCGGAACAGGACGAGTTGAGATCTATGGACTGCAGGGGGCAACTTGATGTCAACGCCTGGAAAGAGCTTGCCGCTGTCGCATGCTGAGGCTATCTACCGGCACCTCGTCCGGCATGACCTGTGCGAGGATCTCGCATTCGGCCTCAACATCGGCTTCTACCGGACCTTCGCTGTACCCGAAATTGCCAAGGTCCTTGTCTCCACCGGCAAGATGAACGCCCAGACCGAGCTACGGGCCATGACGACCGGGCTGATGATGCACCAGCTGTTCTACTACGGCCTCGACAGCGAAAAAGGCGCGCGAACTGTGCAAGCCCTGAACCGCATCCATGCACGCTGGGAGATCGGCAACGAAACCTACCTCTACGTGCTTGCCTGCTTCGACATTGCCCCGATCCGCTGGTGCGATGCGAACGCCTGGCGGGCCACCACCGCAGAGGAGAAGGACGCGTGCCACACCTTCTACTGCGGTCTCGCGGAGCGGATGGGTATCCGCCACGTACCGCCAACCTGGGACGAGTTCGCCATCTGGACCGACCGTTACGAAGAAGAACGCTTCGACGCCACTCCTGAGTCTGCCCAGCTATGGGTCGCTACCCGCGGCTTCCTCATTAGCCGTTGCTTCTCCGCCAAGCTTGCCCCGCTCTTCCGTGGCGCGTCGGACGCGTTCCTCGACGAACCCCTACGCAGGGCCTTCGGTGTTGCCCGTCCACACGCTGCGGCGCGCACTCTGGCCGCCATCAGTATCAGGCTTCGAGCGCGGCGCATTCATCGAGCCCACTCTGCCCCCGACTACCAACCTGTCCTCCCACCCGCCGTGCGCGATTTTGCGTGATCCCGTGCTGCGGCCGGTTCAGTGGCGAACGACCTCGTGCATGGGCGGCGGCGAAGCAAGGTGTCATGTGAGGCCCCGAGACTCTCATGTCATCTATGTCCTGAGGCCCCCGCGACTACGCCGAAACCCCGACCACACGAAACGGGGACGCCTTCACCTCGGTCGGCGGCCTGCAGCCAGGCCGTCTGGCGTGCGGCGACACGAGCGGACCGCAGTCACGGAAGAATATGCTCGTCGGTCTTGGAGAGCAGCCGCTAGGTGGTGGGTGTGGACGCCACTGCACCGAACGCTTTGCTCTGGTCGTGCAGCATGGCCAGGTTCGTGATGCGAGGTCCACGGTGATCCGGCCGGGGTCATGACCGGTGCCACGTGAATGCAGCGGGCGCAGCGCGGTGACCGCACTCACTCCGACTGAAACGCCGAGGCTAGGGTCGTCCCATGACCACTCGGGAGACTGGACCGCAGATCGTTGCGCTGGGCCGTTGCATCGAGGAGGGGACGCCACTCGGGCCCTTCGAGGGAACCGTGTTCTCGGGTTTCACCGCTGCTTCCGGCTCGGGGCGCATTCACGCCGTCGCGGACTGCCCCCGCCTCGGCAAGGCATCGTCAGTACGCGCCGTGGACTTCTCCTTGGATGCTTCCTCGCTCGGGCGGCTCTGCGCGAACTGGTGCTGCCGCTGGCCTCTGCCCGATGGCGGGCGTTGGCCCGTCTTCCTCGACGCGTTGGACGCCGTATCGCGGCTTCGACTCGACGAAGAGGAGGTGCGGGAGCAGCTTCCTGACGAGGCGGAGATCGACGAGGCGGTGTGTGCTGTCGCAGGGCGAGTATCCGCAGGACGAGGATGACGCCGATACCTGGAAGCGCCACGAAGAGGCCAGGGCGTGTCGCGACGACCTGATCGCCCTGTGGCGGGACGTCCAGGACCGCCTTGTCATGTCAGCTGAGGGCTTGGCCGCGTGTCCCTGGCTGCGCGCGTGGGCCGAGGACCGGATGGCGGCGCACGCGCGCATTGCAGAGAAGCTGCGGCAGGCGGTGGTTCCCTTCTATACCCCACGGGTGCTCGCCGAGGCCGCCGCCGTCGCCGAGCTGCCCGAGCCCGCGCTGACTCCTGACAGCGCCTTCGGGATCTTCGGTGACGACGCGTCGATTGTGCTGCGGAAGGTGTGGAGAGCATGGCGAGCCAGCGCCCGGTCGGACGCCAAGCCGCTCGCCACGGCCGCGCTGTCAGCCGAAGCGGAATTGCACGAAGCGCTGGGGCGCCGCCGAAAGGGAGTGGACGAGGCAAAGCAGGCGCTGTGGCAGCTGACCGAGACCTGGGCCGAGCAAGCTCAACTGACAGCAGCCGAGCAGTCGGCGGGACGCCCATGGCGCCTGATCGGCGTGCGGATCCCGCCGCGCAGTCCGTACTGGCAGGACGAGAGCTCTCATGAAGCGTTGACCCCATGGGAGTTGGCTGTTGTCGCGGTTTACCAGGTCGCGGTGGACTGGCACAAAAGAGCGGCCGCCCTGTGGGTGCCGCAGGGCATCGGCGATCAACTCCGCACACAGGAAAGCTCGATGGAGCCTGTGGAGGCCGTCGACCTGCTGGTCGGCGCCGAGGACTGGGCGGCGCCGGCCGCGGCGCTCCTGGCGGCATGGGAGCCGAGCGGGCACGGGACCCGCATCTGAGGCGGGCCTGCCCCTCACGTACTCGCTGTGGCTACGCCAAGACCGCCAAAACACACACGTCCCCGGTCGCCGTTTGCCCACCTGTGCGGAAGTTTCGAAAAAGCGCAGGTCACATGGGGTGAACCTCGGCGGTCGGCAGCTCGAGCGGGTCTGCCACGGACGTTCCGTCCCGCATATATCCCGTGGAAGCTCCTCGGCCGTACCTGCGGGATAGGGGAGCCGCGGCTCTCCGCCACTGCGGTCCGCAAAACCCCTGGTCAGCGCCCCGATGGCGGTCAGTTGCACACGGTCAAGGAGGCCGTTGCGGTTTTGACATGCGCAAGAAAGACCCTGACCGGCGTTTCCGCTGGTCAGGGCCTTGTTCCGAAGTGCCCCCGGCAGGATTCGAACCTGCGCACACGGCTCCGGAGGCCGTTGCTCTATCCCCTGAGCTACGGGGGCGTATCGTCCGCTTGCGCGGCGACGGGTAGAACCCTACCAGCTCTCCGGGGGCTCTCGTGAACAGGTATTTCCGTGGTTCAGGGGGCGCGGTGCGGGGGCGCCGGCGCGTGGCCCTCCGTGTGGGGGTTCGGGCACGGCGGGAGGGTGGAGGTGGAGGGCCGTCCAGGGGGACGGAGGTGTTCCGCACGGGGCGGAAGTAGGGAAAACCGGGACGCGGTGGTGGGGGTCGACCTACTCTCGAGTTGTGCCTCGCATGCCCGGCCGTGTGCTTGTTGTCGACGACAACAAGGTCATCCGGCAACTGATCAGGGTCAACCTCGAGCTGGAGGGCTTCGAGGTCGTGACCGCGGCCGATGGTGCCGAGTGTGTCGACGTCGTGCGGGACGTCCAGCCCGACCTGGTCACCCTCGATGTCGTCATGCCCCGCCTCGACGGGCTGCGGACCGCCGCCCTCCTCCGTTCCGATCCCCGGACGCGGCATCTGCCGATCGTCGTCATCAGCGCCTGTACGCAGTACGAGGTGGAGAACGGGCTCGACGTGGGCGTCGACGCCTTCCTCGCCAAGCCGTTCGAGCCGAATGAACTCGTGCGTGTTGTACGGCAGTTGGCCGAGCGTGGGCGTGGGAAGGGGGCCGGGCGTGGAGCGGTGGGCGGCGGCCTCTCCGGTGCCGAACCGTATGGCGATGCGCCCGCCGGCGAGAACGGACGCGGCACCATCAGCGAAGCCGAGCGCGCTGAGCGTGCCGAGCGCGCTGCTCAGGCTGGTGGTTGACGCCGTCGTCCGCCTGTCCACATCCCGGACCCGCGTCGAAACCGATTCGCGGACCCACCCCCCTCCTCCCATACGCTTGGCCCGTGACCCCCGTCGAGCTCTCCCGGACCGTGCTGCGCGCCATGCGTGCCGCCGTCGATGCCGGGGAGCTCCGGGTGCCGGTGCCGGAGGATGTCGGGGCGGTGCCGGTCGAGCGGCCTCGGCCGGGGGGGTGCGGGGACTACGCCACCAGCGTGGCCCTGCGGCTCGCCCGGGCGGCGCGGATGCGGCCGCGGGACGTGGCGGACGTGCTGGCCCCGTGGCTGGCCGCGCAGCCGGGGATCGCAGGGGTGGACATCACCGGGCCCGGGTTCCTCAACGTCACCCTCGCCGGCGCGCCCTCCGAAGCCCTCGTGCGGGAGATCGCGGAGGTCGGCCTCCGCTACGGGCACGCCCCGCGCGACACCGGGCAGCTCGCCCAGATCCACGTACCCCGCGAAGTCCGCGCCCTCGTCGTCGCCGACGCCGTCCGGCGGATTCTGCGTAGCCAGGGAACCCTCGTCCGGGTCACGTGCGACGCCGCGCCCGAGGCGGCCTGGGTGGACGTCCTCGGGATTCGCGTGGACGCCCACGGCCGGCCCCCGGCCGACCTCGTCGGCCCGCAGCCCGCCCTCGCCTCCGGCGACCTGGACGCCCCGCAGCCCGCCCCCGGTGCCCCCAGCACCCCGCAGCCCACCCCCGCCTCCAGCGACCTCGGCGCCTCGCGGCCCGTCCCCGCCCCCGCCTCCGGCGACCTGAACGCCCCGCAGCCCGCCCCCGGTGCCCCCGGCGCCCCGCAGCCCACCCCTGCCTCCAGCAACCTCGGCACCCCGCGGCCCACCCCCCGCGCCTTCGCCACCCCGCGCCCCGTCCCCGCCTCCGGCGACCCCCTCCGCCTCGGCCGCGACGCCGGCCGCTGGGCCCTGCTCCACCCCGCCGCGCACGATCACGCCCGCGTCACCCCGGAGCAGGGCGGTGACCGGCACCTGGAGCAGCGCGAGGGCAACCCCCTCTTCCGCGTCCAGTACGCCCACGCCCGCTGCCGCGCCCTCACCCGCAACGCCGCCGACCTCGGGTTCACCTCCACCCCCGGCGACCTCGGGTTCACCCCGACGCCCGCCGACCTTGGGTTCACCCCCGCCCCCGGCGCCCTCGGGTTCACCCCGCCCCCTGGCGATTTCGGGCTCACCCCGACGCCCGCCGACCTCGGGCTCACCCCCGCCCCCGGCGCCCTCGGGTTCACCCCGCCCCCTGGCGACCTCGGGCTCACCCCGACGCCCGCCGACCCCGGGCTCACCCCCGCCCCCGGCGACCTCGGACTCACCCCGCCCCCCGGCGGTCTCGGGAGCACCCCGCCCCCCGGCGGTCTCGGGAGCACCCCGCCCCCCGGCGGTCTCGGGCTCACCCCCACCCCCGCCGACCCCCAAGCCACCCCCACCCCCGCCGCCCCCCGAGCCACCCCCGCCCACCCCCTGCTGACCGCCCTGGCGGACTACCCCCCCGTCCTCGCCGCCGCCGCGCGCCACCGTGCGCCCGACCGGCTCGCCCGGCAGCTCGTCGTGGTCGCCGATGGGCTGCTCGCGTATCAGCACCTCGTTCTGCCGCGCGGTGAGGAGAAACCCTCGGCCGCCCACCGTGCCCGGCTCGCCCTCGCCGAAGCCGCCGGGACGGTGCTTGCCGGTGGCCTGTCCCTGCTCGGCATCAGCGCACCCGAACATGTGTGATGCCCCGGCCCCGAGAGGCGGGTGTCACCCCGTGAGAGACGAGACACGCGAGTCATGAGCCGTTCCGCACACCCCGCAGGACCCCGCCACGCCGACGTGCTGCCCGAGGGGCACTACAGCGCGCCGCCCGCCGACCTGAACGCCCTGGACCCCAAGGTCTGGGCCCGCACCGTCACCCGTACGCCCGAGGGCGGCGTCCGTGTCGGCGGCATCGAAGTGGCGCGGCTGGCCGAGGAGTTCGGCACCCCCGCCTACTTCGTCGACGAGGCCGACTTCCGCGCCCGCTGCCGCGCCTGGCGCGAGGCGTTCGGCAGCGAGGCCGACGTCTTCTACGCCGGCAAGGCCTTCCTGTCGCGGGCCGTCGTGCGGTGGCTGCACGAGGAGGGGCTGAACCTCGACGTGTGCAGTGGCGGGGAGCTCGCCACCGCCCTCGCCGCCGGCATGCCCGCCGAGCGCATCGCCTTCCACGGGAACAACAAGACACCGGCCGAGATCGAGCGTGCCGTCGAAGCCGGTGTCGGGCGCATCGTGCTCGACTCCTTCCAGGAGATCGTGCGCGTGGCGCACATCGCCGAGCGGCTCGGCAAGCGCCAGCCCGTGCAGATCCGCGTGACCGTGGGCGTCGAGGCGCACACCCACGAGTTCATCGCCACCGCGCACGAGGACCAGAAGTTCGGGATCGCGCTCGCCGGCGGGCAGGCCGCCGAGGCCGTGCGCAGGGCCCTCAAGCTGGACGGGCTGGAGCTGATCGGCATCCACTCGCACATCGGGTCGCAGATCTTCGACATGGCCGGGTTCGAGGTGTCCGCCCGGCGTGTCGTGCAGCTGCTCGCCGAGGTGCGCGACGAGCACGGCGTCGAACTGCCCGAGATCGACCTCGGCGGCGGCCTCGGCATCGCGTACACCTCGGACGACGACCCCCGTGAGCCGCACGAGATCGCCGCGGCGCTGCACGAGATCGTCGCGCGGGAGTGCGCGGCCGCGGGCCTCCGGATGCCGCGGATCTCCGTCGAGCCCGGACGCGCCATCGTCGGGCCCACCGCCTTCACGCTGTACGAGGTCGGGACCGTGAAGCCCCTCGAAGGGCTGCGCACCTACGTCTCCGTGGACGGCGGCATGTCCGACAACATCCGTACCGCGCTCTACGACGCCGAGTACACCGTCGCCCTGGTCTCCCGCTCCTCCGACGCCGAGCCCATGCTGGTGCGGGTGGTCGGCAAGCACTGCGAGAGTGGTGACATCGTGGTGCGGGACGCCTTCCTGCCCGCCGATCTCGCGCCGGGTGATCTGATCGCGGTGCCCGCCACCGGTGCGTACTGCCGCTCGATGGCGAGCAACTACAACCACGCGCTGCGCCCGCCGGTCGTCGCCGTGCACGACGGCGCGGCGCGGGTGATCGTCCGGCGTGAGACGGAGGAGGACCTTCTCCGTCTCGACGTCGGGTGACGACCGACACGCGCTCGCCGCTCCGATACCGGCGCCGGTGTCGGAGCGGCATCGGATAATGAAATACATGTCTCATGATTCGGACGATGGACGGAAACTCCATTCCGGTGCGTGAGACTGGTCCCATCGTAGATGTATGAGAAGTGAGGTCGGATGATGCGTACGCGTCCACTGAAGGTGGCGCTGCTGGGCTGTGGGGTCGTCGGCTCAGAGGTGGCGCGCATCATGACGACGCACGCCGACGACCTCACGGCCAGGATCGGCGCCCCGGTGGAGCTCGCCGGGGTCGCCGTGCGGCGCCCGTCGAAGGTGCGTGAGGGAATCGATCCTTCGCTCGTGACCACCGATGCCACCGCGCTCGTCAAGCGCGGGGACATCGACGTCGTCGTCGAGGTCATCGGGGGCATCGAGCCCGCCCGCACGCTCATCACCACCGCCTTCGAGCACGGGGCCTCCGTCGTCTCCGCCAACAAGGCGCTCATCGCGCAGGACGGCGCCGCGCTGCACGCCGCCGCCGTCGAGAACGGGCGGGATCTTTACTACGAGGCCGCCGTCGCCGGGGCCATTCCGCTGATCCGGCCGCTGCGCGAGTCCCTGGCCGGGGACAAGGTCAACCGCGTCCTCGGGATCGTGAACGGGACCACCAACTTCATCCTCGACGCCATGGACACGACGGGGGCGGGCTACCAGGAAGCCCTCGACGAGGCCACCGCGCTGGGGTACGCCGAGGCCGACCCGACCGCCGACGTCGAAGGATTCGACGCCGCCGCCAAGGCCGCCATCCTCGCCGGGATCGCCTTCCACACGCGCGTGCGCCTCGACGACGTCTACCGCGAGGGCATGACCGAGGTGACCGCCGCCGACTTCGCCTCCGCGAAACGGATGGGCTGCACCATCAAACTCCTTGCCATCTGCGAACGGGCCGCCGACGGTGGTTCCGTCACCGCGCGCGTGCACCCCGCGATGATTCCGCTCAGCCACCCGCTGGCCTCCGTGCGCGAGGCGTACAACGCCGTCTTCGTCGAGGCCGAGGCCGCCGGACAGCTCATGTTCTACGGGCCCGGCGCCGGCGGCTCACCCACCGCTTCGGCCGTCCTCGGCGACCTCGTCGCCGTCTGCCGCAACAAGCTCGCCGAGTCCACGGGCCCCGGCGACTCCGCGTACACGCAGCTGCCCGTGGGCTCCATGGGCGAGGTCGTCACGCGCTATCACATCAGCCTCGACGTGGCCGACAAGCCGGGTGTGCTCGCCCAGGTCGCGACGGTCTTCGCCGAGCACGGCGTGTCCATCGACACCGTTCGCCAGACCGGCAAGGACGGCGAGGCATCGCTCGTCGTCGTCACCCATCGTGCGCCCGACGCCGCCCTCACCGGCACCGTCGACGCACTGCGCAGTCTCGACACCGTGCGTGGTGTCGCCAGCATCATGCGGGTTGAAGGGGAGTAAGCAGCAATGACCCACCAGTGGCGCGGAATCATCGAGGAGTACCGGGACCGGCTTCCGGTATCGGACACCACGCCGGTCGTGACGCTCGGCGAGGGCGGTACGCCGCTCGTGCCCGCGCAGGTGCTCTCCGAGCGCACCGGCTGCGAGGTCCACCTCAAGGTCGAGGGCGCCAATCCCACCGGGTCCTTCAAGGACCGCGGCATGACCATGGCCATCACCAAGGCCAAGGAGGAGGGCGCGAAGGCGGTCATCTGCGCCTCCACCGGCAACACGTCGGCCTCCGCAGCGGCCTACGCCGTACGCGCCGGAATGGTCTGCGCCGTCCTGGTGCCGCAGGGCAAGATCGCGCTCGGCAAGATGGGCCAGGCGCTGGTCTACGGCTCGAAGATCCTCCAGGTCGACGGCAACTTCGACGACTGCCTGAACCTGGCCCGCGCCCTCTCGGAGAACTACCCCGTGGCGCTGGTCAATTCGGTCAACCCGTTCCGCATCGAGGGCCAGAAGACCGCCTCGTTCGAGATCGTGGACGCCCTCGGCGACGCCCCCGACATCCACGTCCTTCCCGTCGGCAACGCCGGCAACATCACCGCCTACTGGAAGGGCTACAAGGAGTACGCCGCCGACTCCGTGTCGACGCGTACGCCCCGGATGTGGGGCTTCCAGGCCTCCGGTTCCGCGCCCATCGTGCGCGGCGACGTGGTCAAGGACCCCTCGACGATCGCCACCGCGATTCGCATCGGCAACCCCGCGTCCTGGCAGCACGCCCTCGACGCGCGCGACGAGTCCGGCGGCTTCATCGACGAGGTGACGGACCGTGAGATCCTGCGCGCCTACAAGCTGTTGGCCTCCCAGGAGGGCGTCTTCGTGGAGCCCGCGTCGGCCGCCTCGGTCGCCGGTCTGCTGAAGGCCGCCGAGCAGGGCAAGGTCGACAAGGGGCAGAAGATCGTGTGCACCGTCACGGGCAACGGCCTCAAGGACCCCGACTGGGCCGTCGCCGGCGCTCCGCAGCCGGTCACCGTCCCCGTCGACTCGGCCGCCGCCGCCGAGCGCCTCGGCCTGGCGTAACCGGCACAGGGGTGGCACAGGAGGCTCACGACACGCATCGTGCGCCTCCTGTGCGCCCTATGTCGCCACAGAACCTTCCTTCGATAGGCTGTACCCAACCCACCCCGCATATGCCGCGGTGCCGCCGTCGCGCGGGTCGGGGCGCCGCCGTTGTGCGCGGCCTCCGGGTGTTCCGTACATGTGGCACGTGACATCACGCAGCCTCACAAACACGCAGCTCAAGGAGAGTCATCGAGCGATGGCCGGTCCAGCGTTCCGCGCCGCCGCCGTCCGGGTGCGCACCCCCGCCACCAGCGCCAACCTCGGTCCGGGCTTCGACGCCCTGGGCCTGTCGCTGGGTCTCTACGACGACGTGGTCGTCCGGGTGGCCGACTCCGGCCTGAACATCGACATCGCGGGGGAGGGCAGCGACACCCTCCCGCGCGACGAGTCCCACCTGCTCGTACGATCCCTGCGCACCGCCTTCGACCTGCTGGGCGGACAGCCGCGCGGCCTTGAGATCGTCTGCGCCAACCGCATCCCGCACGGCCGCGGCCTCGGCTCCTCGTCCGCGGCCATCTGCGCCGGCATCGTCGCCGCGCGCGCCGTGACGATAGGCGGCGAGGCCCGGCTGGACGACACGGCCCTGCTCGAACTCGCCACCGAGATCGAGGGCCACCCCGACAACGTCGCCGCGTGCCTGCTCGGCGGTTTCACCCTGTCCTGGATGGACGGGGGAGCGGCCCGCGCGATCCGGATGGAACCGGCCGGTTCCATCGTTCCGGTGGTTTTCGTACCCGGGAAGCCCGTCCTGACCGAGACGGCGCGCGGACTGCTCCCGCGCACCGTCCCGCACGTCGACGCGGCGACCAACGCGGGCCGGGCGGCCCTGCTCGTCGAGGCCCTGACCAGGCGCCCCGAGCTGCTGCTCCCCGCCACCGAGGACCGACTGCACCAGGAGTACCGCGCTCCGGCCATGCCGGAGAGCACCGCCCTGGTGGAGCGGCTGCGCGCCGACGGCGTGCCCGCGGTGATCTCCGGCGCGGGCCCCACGGTCCTCGCGCTGGCCGAAGAGAGTACGGCCGACAAGGTCGCGCGCCTGGCGGGGGAGGGCTGGGCGGCCAATCGCCTGGCGCTCGACGCCGCCGGAGCGAGTGTGCTGCCGCTCGCGCCGTGACGCGGTGAACAAAGGGTTTCGGGGTGTCCCGATTCCGAGAGGGGGAATGTTTGTTGGATCCGGTAGTGTTAATCTCAAGTCTGCACCCGACCCCACCATGGCGAGGTGCTTTGTGTCCCCGTCCGGGACAACCATTCTTCCGGGAGCCTCCCAAACTGCTTCGTGCCCCGCACTGAGCAGTCCTGAGCACGCTCCGGAACCGGCGTGACCGAGCCGGGTGACACCGCACGTCAGTGACACCGCACCGGGACTCGCCATCACCAATGAATTCTTCCGCCGCTCAGGCGGACAACCGCCCCGGCACGGTCCACAGCACACAGCGAGGACCGACCGCCGGACAGCACAACCGGTCGCCGAGCCAGACAGGCCGACGCCCGCTCCAGGGAAGGACCCTTCGTGAGCGACACCACCGATCTGATGGGCGTGACTGCCGACACGCCCGCCACGGACGCCTCCGCGGCGCCTGCCACCGGTGCTTCGGCCGGGTCCCGGCGGCGCCGCGGCACCGGCCTTGAGGGCATGGTGCTGGCGGAACTGCAGCAGGTCGCATCGGGCCTTGGGATCAAGGGCACCGGGCGCATGCGCAAGAGCCAGCTGATCGAGGTCATCAAGGAGGCGCAGGCCGGGGGCGGAGCCCCGGCGAAGAGCGCCGCGCCCGCCGCGGACGCCGCCACCGAGACCAAGCCCAAGCGCCGCGCCACCTCGAAGGCCCGTACGGGCGAGGACGCCGCGGAGGGCACCGCCAAGGCCGGCAAGCCGGAGAAGGCGGAGGGCAAGGCCGAGAAGGCCGCCACCCAGCAGCAGATCGACATCCCCGGCCAGCCGGCCGGCGGCCCCGCCCGCGCGAGCGACACCGAGCGCGGCGGGGACGACCAGCCCGCCGGTGAGCGCCGCAGGCGCCGGGCCACGGCCGACGCGGGCAGCCCCGAGACCGTCACGGCCGAGGCGAAGGCCGAGGCCAAGGCGGATGCCAGGGGCGACGCCCCCGAGGCCAGGAACGACAAGGGCGGCGACGGCGCCGGCGGTGACGGTGCCGACGGCCGCCGCGAGCGCCGCGACCGCCAGGGCCGCGGCCGTGACCGCGACCGCCGCGGCAACAAGGGCGACGAGCAGCAGGGCGGCGGCCGTCAGGACCGCCAGGACCGCCAGCAGCAGGGCGGCGGGCGCCAGGACCGGCAGGACCGCCAGCGGGACAACGGTCCGCGGGCCGACGACGACGGGGACGACTTCGAGGGCGGGCGTCGCGGACGCCGCGGGCGCTACCGCGACCGCCGTGGCCGTCGTGGCCGCGACGAGCAGGGCTTCGGCAACGAGCCGCAGGTCTCCGAGGACGACGTCCTGATCCCCGTCGCGGGCATCCTGGACATCCTCGACAACTACGCCTTCATCCGTACGTCGGGCTACCTCCCGGGCCCCAACGACGTGTACGTCTCGCTGGCCCAGGTCCGCAAGAACGGCCTGCGCAAGGGCGACCACGTCACCGGCGCGGTCCGCCAGCCCAAGGACGGCGAGCGCCGCGAGAAGTTCAACGCGCTCGTGCGCCTGGACTCGGTCAACGGCATGGCGCCCGAATCCGGGCGCGGGCGGCCGGAGTTCAACAAGCTGACGCCGCTCTACCCGCAGGACCGGCTCCGCCTGGAGACCGACCCGGGCGTGCTCACCACCCGCATCATCGACCTCGTGGCGCCGATCGGTAAGGGGCAGCGCGGTCTGATCGTGGCTCCGCCGAAGACCGGCAAGACCATGATCATGCAGGCGATCGCCAACGCGATCACGCACAACAACCCCGAGTGCCACCTGATGGTCGTCCTGGTCGACGAGCGTCCGGAAGAGGTCACCGACATGCAGCGGTCGGTGAAGGGCGAGGTCATCTCCTCGACCTTCGACCGTCCCGCCGAGGACCACACCACGGTCGCCGAGCTCGCCATCGAGCGTGCCAAGCGCCTGGTGGAGCTGGGCCACGACGTCGTCGTGCTGCTCGACTCGATCACCCGCCTCGGCCGCGCGTACAACCTCGCGGCCCCGGCCTCCGGGCGCATCCTGTCCGGTGGTGTCGACTCGACGGCCCTCTACCCGCCGAAGCGCTTCTTCGGTGCGGCGCGCAACATCGAGGACGGCGGCTCGCTGACCATCATGGCCACCGCGCTGGTCGACACCGGCTCGCGCATGGACGAGGTGATCTTCGAGGAGTTCAAGGGCACCGGCAACCTCGAACTCAAGCTGGACCGCAAGCTCTCGGACAAGCGGATCTTCCCGGCGGTGGACGTGGACTCGTCCAGCACCCGCAAGGAGGAGATCCTGCTCGGCAGCGACGAGCTCGCCATCACCTGGAAGCTGCGCCGCGTGCTGCACGCGCTCGACCAGCAGCAGGCGATCGAGCTGCTGCTCGACAAGATGAAGCAGACGAAGTCGAACGCCGAGTTCCTGCTCCAGATCCAGAAGACCACGCCGACGCCGGGCAACGGCAACGACTGACCCGGCGTGGCCGTCTGAGACAGGTCACCGGAAGGGGCCGCTCCTCCGCGCCGCGCGGCACGTCGGCGATGTTCGCCTTCAGCGCGGCCGGGTTCATCGCCACCAGGACGTTCGGCGCGTCGCCCGGGGTGAGGATG
>NZ_JBFAHX010000046.1:0-53649 GCF_040654435.1 Streptomyces sp. NPDC050703 | reverse complement strand
CCCGCAGGGCGGCGTCGAGCAGGGTTGTGTCGCTCTCCTCGACGTGACCGCCGGGCAGCAGCCACTCACGCAGGGCGCGGTGCTCCGGGCGCAGCCCGGAGCAAGCGAACCGGGTCGCTGCGCTCCCCGGCCGCTCACGCTCCGCGTGAGCGGAGCGGCTCGCTTCGCTCACCGCCAGGTGGCACGCGCTGCGCGCGAACCACCAACTGCAGTACCAGGCAGCGCGCTTCGCGCGCTGCGGCCGGCCTCCGGCCGCCCCGTGGCCTCCGCTGCGCTCCAAGCCACTCCAAGACGCAGCAGCAACACCCGGACCGGCCAGGTGCGCCACGCTCCGCGCGGCCCACCCACGGGCCTGCGGCCCGAGCAGCAGCAAGAGGAAGGGGAGGTGACAGGCAGTCGGGCGGGTAATGAGCCGAACAGGGGTGGGGGATCCGGGCTTATGCTTCAAAGGTAGCAGCTACTTAGGACTGGAATGGTCCGCACCACCCTTGACCAGGAAAATGAGGGTTGCAGATTACTTCATGTGTACAGCACACGAGAAATAGAGAAAGGGCTCACGATTAGTGAATGGTGGCCCCAGAATAGCAGGGCAAAAAACGGCGCGGAATTCGATTGGGTGCGCTCGCTGGTGATTACAGAAACGGGCCGGGTGGCGTTCGAGTGCGGGTGGTGATGAGAGATGCGCACGGCGGGATACGGCTGATCGGAGCCGTCGATAGCGGGCGGCCCGGTGAGTCATCGACCTGCGGTTTTGTGCCTCCTCCGACACAACCGCACCTGATTTGGCCCCGGGAAGAGGGACAAAAAGCGTTCTGCCTGGTCAGGCCCGCATTCGGCCCTCTGCGCATGGGAGGCGGTGTGTCGGCGTTGACACCAGGGGCCACGCCGACAGGGACAAAGGTCCCTCTGTACGGGGACAATCTCGGCTAGCGTTCCCGGGACCACACGAGATCGAGGAGCAGGAGCCAGGGTGCCCGGGGACGCGAGTCGCTCCACCAACAGGGGCCGGCGGTCGGTGGACCGCGGTGAGCCCGTGACGTCGCCGCTGACGGACAGCTTCGCCCAGGCGCTGGATCGTACGCCGCCGAAGCCCGGTCGGCCGGTGCGGTCCGCGAACGTCGAGTACACGTACCGGGCGCCCCACAACGCGTGGGGGCGCAGCGGCTACAGCATGGTCAGCAACGCGTTCCTCTCCGACGTCCTGGCCGTGCTGATTGCCCGGTACGGGATGTCGCCCGTGCAGTCGGCGGTCCTGCTGTTCTGCATGGGCCGCCAAGTCGAGGGCCGTCTGAAGATCACCCACATCAAGGTCGCCCGGCACCTCGGAGTCGAGCGTGCGAACGTCACCCGGGCGCTGGGTAACCTGGAGAACTGGCACATGATCCAGCGCCGCGCCAACTCGCTGATCGTGGTCAACCCGCTGATCTGCTTCAAGGGCAACGGCGACCTCCAGCAGGAAGCCCTGGAGCAGCTGCGCCAGGACGCCAGGGCTGCGCTCAGGAAGCACTTCCCGGAGATGATGAGGGAAGATGTAGTGGCGCTGGAGAAGGCGGCGAGCGAGAGCTTCCCGGAGTTCACGGCCCCGGCCGCGCCGGCCCCGCGGACGCGGCAGCTGGCGTTTGGCGACAACGACGTGGAGGAGCAGGCATGCTGATCCAAGCTCACCTCGGGTTCGCCCAGCTGCACCGTCTGGAGCTCTCCAAGGCTGACTACGACCTGCTGAGCGCGATGATGGAGGTCCAGCGCCCCGGCGGCGAGGTGAACGCCTCACAGTCCGAACTGCGGGCGCGCGTGGGCCTCAGCAAGAACCGCACGTCCATCGCGATGAGCCACCTGGTCGAGCGGAACATCGTCCTGCGGCCCGAGGGCCGCTACCGCAGCTACTTCATCCACCCGTACTTCGCCGGGTACGCCTCCCAGGAGGAGATGGAGGATGCGCTGCGCGAGGCGACCGAGGCCATCAAGGCCGGCGCCCTGGCTGCCTCGGCTCCCCCCGCCCCGCAGCGTCATCTGTCCGCCGTGCCCACACGTCGCAGCGCTTGACCGGCCGCCCGGCCGGGTGACACGACATCAGCGGCGCCGCACCCCACGGTGTGGCGCCGCTTCAGTGTGGTGCTGGTGAAGGCGGAAACTGCTTCAGCCAGCTGACAAGCTCCGGTAGCTCGGTGTGGAGGACATCCCGATCCGCCCGCTCCACGGCAGCCAAGAGCACTGGCACCAAGATCTGGAGTGTTCGCCAGATCTCTTCGCCCGTGTACTTGTGCCTCTTGGGATCCTGGGCTGCCAAACGCAGCTGCTCCTCCAGCTGAGGCGCCAGCTTGCGGATCTTCCACAGCGCCCGAGGCAAGCCAGGGTCGAAGGCTGGCGTTGATTCATGCCGTGGTGCTGGCACCCGCAGCCGCACCGCTTGGCTGTACGGCGTGGACAACCCGAGCAGGACCGCTGGCGGGCGAGATCGGTAGTTGCCGTAGCGTCCGTCTTCTCCAGGCCGCTGGAGACCTTCCCTCTTGTTGCATTTGTGGCATAAGAAGCCCCGCGCGAGACCGTTCCTGTGATCGTGGTCCAGCACGAGCAGGTCGGAACCGGTCCCCCGCCCTCGCCGTCCCGAGCTGCTGCAGATCGCGCACCGGGCCTGCTGCCACGCGAAGAGCAGATCCTCGGTGTTTCCCGCCCGATCAAGGCCGGTAGGAAGCGGCCAAAACCAGCATGCAGGCGCCAGGTGAGGAAGCCATCGGTCGACTAGACGACGGGCTTCCTTCAGAAGCTCGTCTACAGCCGCCCGTTCCTCTGGCGTTAGATGCCGTAGGCAGGCAGGGACCCCGTCAAGGGTCCCGTTCCGGCAGGGGTACTTCCCGCTTCCTCGGCAGCGGCCCCAGTACTTCCGATCGACGAGCCGTTGGGCTGCAAGGACTCGTTTGACCAGCAGAGGTGTCATGGAGGCAGCCATTGAGACGCCTGCTGACTTCGAGCCGGTCGATAAATGCCGGCCCGCTGGCCAAGGCGAGGTGAGCGTCATGCCCGCACCGTAGTGCCCTGCCGGGGCGCATCGGTCAGTCCTGGCAACAAGGTCGACGGCCTGGGCGCCGACCTTGGAATGTCATCGCTCTCCGGCACCGGGCCGGATGCACCCGACCACCGAGACAGCACCACCAACCGCCCCTCACTGCACACAGCAGTGCCCCGGACCAAGTGGTGGTCCAGGGCACTGCACGGGTGCTCGGGAGGCTCCTACGCCTCAACGTAGGCGACGATGGTGATCTGTCGAAGGGCCGTGACGTAGTAGATGACGCGGACCCCGTCGACGTCGTCGGCGTAGTCGCGCAGCAGGGTGTCGGGCACCGGGGTGCCCAGTTCAGGGTTGACGCTGATCGCGACGATCGCGCGGTCCAGGCGGTGCGTCTCGTTCGCCGTGAGCTTCGCCAGCTGGCTCAGTGAGTGTTTGAGATCTCTGTTCGTCGGGCTTGGTGGGTTGGATGCTGGGGGTTATGGCCTCTGGCAGGACGGACCGGCGGTATTGCCCAGAGTGTGGGGTGCCGCTGCCGCCGACGAAGTCGGCGGCAGCGGTGTTCTGTTCGGGTAGGTGCAGGTCGCGGAGGTGGAGAGCCCTGGAGCAGACCCGTCGGCGGGTGGCGGCGATCCAGCGCGGGGAGGGCGCCACGTGTCCGGTCTGTGGCCGTGGATGGACGGTGGGGGTGGAGCATCGCCGGTCGGCGGTGTTCTGTTCGTCGCGCTGTCGCACCCGGGCCTGGCGGCAGAAGGTGTCGCGTGCTTCCGTCACGGTGACGCAATAGCCGAACGCCGCAGATGGCACGGGTGCCCCTTCTGCTCTGCACAGGGGTGCAGTCGGCGGCTGACGCGCCTCGGACACTCCCGGTGCACGCCTGCCGCCGCGCTATCCGGCAGCGTCATTCTGGGTTTGACCTGGGCTGATTCGACGTCGTGCTGTCACTGTCCGGTGGCTGGCCCTGCCCGGGCAAGGTGGTGAAGCGGTATGTCGGATCGGGTGGGGAACGTCTCGCGGACCCGTTACGAACAGCTCGTCGCCGAGGCGAAGGAGCTGGTTGCGCAGGTTGCCCGGGCCCAGTTCGCGCTCGGGGACAAGGCCTTGGAGATCGAGCCGTTGAGGCCGGTGGGCGGGTCGGTGGCCAAGGGCGCCGATGACCTGTTCACCGTCCAGGAGTCGCTGCAGGTGTTCGCCGACGATATCGGGGTGGCCCTGGGCACGGTGGAGGACTGGCGGTGGACCGCCTCGCGCTGGCCGGCCGGCAAACGCAAGGACGGCGTCTCCTACACCGTCCACAAGATCTTGGCCTCCATCCAGGTGGAGGAAGAGCGGTGGGCGGCGATCGAGGATGCCCCGTTCAACTCCCGCTCGGGCCGCAAGCAGTGGACCTCTGACGGGGCCAAACGCCTGGTCGGACAACAGGTCGACCGACCGGTTACGGTCGAGGAGAAGGTGCGGGCGGTCACGGACCTGACCCGCGACGACGACGTCGCTGCGCAGGTGACGGCGAGTCTGCTGCGGCGGCCGGACACGGCGAGGGCCCTGCCGCCTGCCGACCGCGTCCGCGTTGTCCAGGAGCTGACCCGCGATGACGAGGTCGCCACCACCGTCACCTCGGAGCTCCTGCAGCGGCCACGTGTCGCACGGCAGACCATGCGCCATGACACCGCCCGCTTCACCGTCAACCGGGCCCAGTTCGACAACTCCGAAGAGACCCGCGAGAAGATCCGCGACCGTGTCCCCGCGGTCCGCCAGATCGAGCACACCCTCGAGTATCTGGACCTGGTCGGCTCCTGCCACAGTTACGTCGCCACCCTGGGCCGGCTGGTTCCGCGCCTGCGGGACCAGGAGTTCAGCGAGGACGAGCGCGAGACGATCCGGCGGGGGATCGCGAAGGTCCGCGGCGCCGCGGACTGGCTGGAAGCCGCGCTCGAAACCGGCCGCTTCACCCTGGACGAGCAGCTCGCCCAGCTGCTCAAGGGAGAGTGAACCAGTGCCCGTCCGGCGCCGCCGCGGCCAGACCCAGCCGCTGAGCGAGCACTACGGCGACCTGGTCCGCGTCGCGCTGATCGAAGCCAGACCGGCCGGACTGCAGACCAAGCAGCTGGTCGCCGCCACCCGTCTCACCCCCTCGCAGGTCGCCCGGGGAGTGCGCCATCTGCGGGACGTCGGAGCGGCAGAACACCTCACACCCATCATCTGGCGCCGCAAGGACGGCTACCTCTTCTCCGACGAACCCGCGGACTGGATTGAGTACGAGAAGAAGCAGTTCAAGCTCGTCCTGGGACGGCTCACCCGGTTGATCACGGGGACGCTCGACCCCCACCTGGCCCGCCACCCGGACGACGAATGGGCCCAGGTCGCCGTCGCCCAGCTCACCGGCGTCCGCGCCACCCTCGCCCAACTCGCCAAACCCTGAGTCTCCCCGATGCCCCTGACCTCTCGCCGGCGGCGCTACCCCTCCGACACCACGACAGCGGAGTGGGCACTGCTCGAACCGCTGCTGCCCACTCCGGCCTGCCGCACCAAATCAGGCGGAAGGCCGGAGAAGTGGCACCGCCGCGAGATCGTCGACGCCATCCGCTATCTCGTCGACAACGGCGTGAAGTGGCGCGCTCTGCCCGCGGACTATCCGCCCTGGCAGACGGTCTACTACCACTTCGCGCACTGGCACCGGGCGGGCGTGGTCGCCTTTCTGCGCGACCAGCTCCGCCGTCAGATCCGTACCGGCCAGGGGCGATGCCCCTGGCCGGTCACGCTCATCGTCGACAGCCAGTCCGTCAAAGGAGCCGAGACCGTCTCCAAGGCCACCCGCGGCTTCGACGCCGGGAAGAAGATCAACGGACGCAAGAGACACATCGCCGTCGACACCCTCGGCCTGCCCGTGATGATCACCGTGACGCCCGCCGACACCACCGACCGGGACGCCGCCCGCGAACTCCTCTGGCGCTTGCGCGTCATGCAGCCGCAGATCACCCAGATCTGGGCCGACTCCGCCTACGCCGGACAGCTCACCACCTGGTCGGACGACTTCCTTAACATCACCCTCAAAACTGTCTCCCGCCCCCGCGGAACGAAGGGATTCGTCGTCCTGCCCAGACGCTGGAAAGTCGAACGAACCCTGGGCTGGATCATGAAATCCCGGCACAACGTCAGGGACTACGAACGCCTTCCTCAACACTCGGAATCGCACCTGACCTGGGCACTTATCACGCTCATGACGCGACGGCTCACCCGCAGGGCGCCACGCACCAGTTGGACGAGGAAGCCGCCCACAGACAGATAACTCCCCGAGCCGAGTCGAAACTCTTCGGCATCGATGTGACGCCAATGTGGGTCCCTGACCTGCGAACTCAACCTGGCGCGGTGGAGCCGCCTCGGCGCCTCCACCGCGCTCGTTGGTGTCTACCGGGACATCTGCGCCAACCGAATGAACTGGTTGGCCCTGGCATCCCCGCCACCCATAACGTCGTTTTGGAGAAAGTTTTGCTTGTCGGTGTCCACTGCCGTGACACCGCCACCGCTGTTCATGAAGTCCTTGGCCAGCTGTTCCTGCTTCTCCGGAGTCTGGCTCTGGAGCCACTGCTTCTTGTCCGGATCCAGCATGTCCAGCAGGTTTTGAAGGGGCGAAAACGCTTCTCCGAGGGAGTCGGTCATGGCGGTCTCCAATGGTTGACAGGGTGCTCAGCACTCTGCGGTGATTGCGACGCTCACACGTCGGCACTGCCAACGTGCCCGCCGACCGGACCCCAAATGTGGCTGCTACACGGAGTCCACACGATTGGCCCTGGTGGGAAAACCTGCGTCAGTGGGCAACGGAGTACCTCTTTGATGGCCTGAAGCAGGGCCCGCGCGTCGTCCGGTCGACCCACGACCGGATGCGTGGTGGAGCCGTCTCCGGCGTCTCTACCACGCATCCGTGTGTCTATCTCGCCCGCCCTATCTGAGGACAGGCCGGGATCTCAAACACTCACTTAGCGGCGGCCTGACGGGAGCGGACCTGCTCCCACTCGTGCTCGCGAGCCCACCCCTGGGCGGTCACCCGCTCGTGCAGCTGCCGGTCGGCGGCCGCGCGGCGCTCCTCCTTGGAGGCCCCGGGCATCGCGGTGTCCACGGCAGCTGCGACCGCGTGGCGCTGGGCGCGGCGGTCGGCCTGCCGGTCCTCGCAGCGCGGGCACTCCCGGCCCGTGTCAAGCAGCACCCGGTCGTCGCACCGGACATCGCCGCACTGCTGACGCTGGGGCAGGCCCCGGGCCAGCAGCCAACCCACCGGGTCGCTGATCGGGCCACCGGTGCGCATCTGCTCGTCCAGGCGCCGTACGAGCCGGTCGGCGAGCAGCTTCGAAGCGTCCGTACGGCCCGCGAAGCCCTCCACCTGCTTGAGCTCACTGCGGGCGGCGGCCTCCACCAGGCGGCGGGCAGCCGTACGGTCCAGCCGAGCCCAGACCAGGTCGACCGGAGCCAGGACGGCCCGCAGATCCTGCGGCGGCAGAGGCACCCTCCCCCGCGGCCCGTACTGCTCCGGCATCGGTGAGGACCCCACCCAGCCGACCTGCGGTGAGGTCGGCTGCGCGCGGTGGTTGGAGTTCGCCGGGCACGATCACGTGTGCCCGGTCTGATCGCGGCGAGGACTACCAGCCCCAGTGGTTCGCCGAAGAGCGGATGACCGAGCTCAAGGAACTGCTCGCCGACGCCATCAAGGAGCGCGAGGAACGCGCCTTGCTCCGCTACCGGATCCGGGCCCGGCTGTACCGCCGGACGGTGCGCTCATGACGGCCCGCGTGGTCGACGGCAGGCCCTGGACCGGGCGCATGCGCACCGCAGCGCTCCGGCGGGGCCTGGTCCGGCCTGCCCCACGTGGGCCGGTGCCCGCCGGTATCACGAGCGGCACGGCCGGGACCGCCGGGTGATGGAGAAACTGCGGGCCTCGATCCCCAGGGACGGGATCCGGGAGCCGCTCCTGCTGGGCGTCCGCGCAACCGACCGGCTCGTCTTCGTCTTTGAGAGAATAGCCATGCCCTTTGTCGTCTCTGTCGGGGCGCTTGGATCTCTTATGCCGGCGCCTGCTTCGAGCGCTCAAGCGGATGTCCATCATCGTGCGTCCCAGGTCGTAGAGGTGCGAGCGGATAGGTGCACGAATCGGCACTACTCGAAGGTCGCTTACAACTTCTATCGCGGCCCTTCGAAGATCCCGCTCCGCTGCGGCACGGGAACGTGGGGATACAAGCACATAGTCGCGCGCGGCAGGTGGAGCAGCTCCTTCAAGACCAAGATCAGCGACACTCTTTGGAAGGGCCATACGACCTCTCCTGGCGTGGTCTACCGGTATAAGCCAGGCACGGGGTGCTCCCCCAACCCCAGGAAGAACTTCAAGGTGGTCTACAACCCGGGCCCGCTCGGGGGAAGGCCCGGCGGGCTGACGCCTCAGGGGATCATCACGGCCAGCGTTGAGTACACTCCCCGCGCGCACGCTGCTTGCTAAAAGGGGAAGCATGGCCACGGTGGAGATAGTCCAAGAGAAACTCCAAAGCGAGCTTCTCGGGGTCCAAAGTCAGGGCGCTGGAACTTCTATTGAGATCGTTGAACTGCGCGTTGCTGAAATCCGTCCGTCTTTGGTCATCGAAGTTGACGTGCAGGTCAAAGGCGACCGCTGGCGGGTCTCTCTGTCCTTTTCCAGACAGGAGGCGAGCATGGTCAGCGGCGATCTCGATGATGGAGTTGCCAGCTACCTCGCGATGCTCGCGCGTACCCATCTTTTCGAGTGGTGGCATACGAAGGACAGAGAGAGGGCGTCCAAGCGCATGGGGCGCAAGCTGAACTAGCAGCAGCCGAGGGATAAGCGCGGGCGATGGGTGGTACCGCCCTCTGTCGCCCGCTCTTCCGTCCACGTGTAAAGGGCGAGCTTGCCCTCCTGGGGAGAGATCGACATGTCCGGCGGTCGCGCCTGCTGCACCCTGGAGACATGGCCCCAGTAGCTCCGACAGTCGTGGACTCACTGAGCATTTTCAGAGTGGTCACCGATGGGGTGACGGCGGCGAGGACGAAACGCACGAGGCACCCATGCCGTTGAGGGAGGTGTTCGAAGTCTCAACTCGTCAGCACAGGTGCCTCGTTGGTTCCTATCCTGCCGCACTCGACCTGCCTCATGCGCTGGTGGAGTGGGTCACCATGCTCATCGTCACCCGCGAGGGTGACCGCCGCTGCAAGCTCCCGCCGCACCAACGCGCGCTCGTCGGACTGGTGAACCTGCGCAAGCACGACACCTTGGCTCAGATCTCCGCAGGCTTCGGTCTCTCGGTCAGCACCGCCCACGCCTACACCGTCGCGGTGATCGACCTCCTGGCCGCCCGGGCGCCCGGCCTGCTCAAGGTCCTGTGCGAGCACGAACCGGAGTACGTATTGCTCGACGGGACGCTCGCCGAATGCGACCGTGTGGGCGACGGCCGGGCCGACTAACGCACAAGCATCGACGTCACGGTGTAAGCGTGCAGGTCGTGACCGACCCGACTGGGCAGGTGCTGTGGATCTCGCCGGCCTTGCCAGGCCGGTGCCACGACCTGACCGCGGCCCGCACCCACCGGATCATCCGGATCTGCGAACGCCAAGGCGTCCCCGTCCTGGCCGACCGCGCCTACCAGGGCGCCGGTCCCTGGGTCACCACCGGGCTCAGACGGCCACCCGGCGGTCAGCTGTCCCCAACACAGCAGACGGTCAACCAGGGGACGCCCGCGTCGGTGAAGTAGGCGTGGGCCCGCTGCCAGAAGCCGGTCGCTGTGTCCTTCTTCTCGTCGGTGTGGATCTCGCTGTAGGCGAGGCGGGAGTGGTCGTCGACGGCGGTGTGGATGTAGCTGTAGCCGGCGTTGTTGCGGGTCTTGCGGCCCGCCTGGCGGCCCAGGGTTTTGTGTCCGCCGCCGTCGGGGATGTTGCCGAGTTTCTTGATGTCCACATGCACGAGTTCGCCGGGCCGTTCGCGTTCGTAGCGGCGTATGACCCGGCCGGTGGCGCGGTCCAGGTGGGTGAGGCGGGCCGGCCGGTAGCGGGTCAGCACTCGGTGGACGGTGGAGGGCACCAGGCCGAGCAGGTGTGCGATGCGGGCCGGTCCCCATCTGCGCAGGATCCTGACCTTGATGACCGGCGTTCGGTGCGGGTCGGTGTCTGGCGCGGGCTTGTGCGCGGGCGGGAGGAACGGTCGGTCATCCCGGCTTCGCCGAACTGCCGGTAGCGCTCGGCAGCCCAGCGCTTGGCCGTGGTGGGTGAGACCTGGAAGCGTTCGGTGGCCCGCCGCAGCGGCCGGCGGTCCTCGACCACGCAGCGGGCCAGACGCAGCCGTCCGGTCTCGGTCAGGGGTGCATTACGGTGGGCCACGAGGGCCTTTCTGTTGGTGTAGACGTCGCAATCCACACCGAACCGGAAGGCCCTCACCTGTTCGAGATCCCTCAGCCGAGACCTGCCTCACCCGTCCACAACCTCTCCGGACAGAACACCTGGCGCTGTGACCGCACAGGTTCGCCGGGGTGTTGTTGATATGAAGTGCTCGATGTAGCGGATGTGCCTCATCGGTAGTCGGCCAGGCCGCTCGCGAGTTCTTCTTCGTCGCCGTCGCGCATTGCGTAGAGGGCTTGCTGCAGGGCGAATGTGCCGCGGATCGCGGCGATGCGGGTATGGAGTTCGTGGTTTGACCAGTTGCCCAGGGCGAGCACCTGTTCCAGGAGTTCAGGGCCGTAGCTGGCGTCGATGGCTGCGAGGTCCTCGGCCGGGTCGCTGAGCGTGACATCGTCCCAGTCGAGTACTCCGGAGAGGTGCGGCAGGCCGTGCGTCCACTCCCAGAGGACGTTTTCGGCACCGAGGTCGCCATGCACCACTGCTCGGGTGATGCGGGGAAGGCTGTCGAGCGCTGCGAGTTCCCGCTCGGCCCGTAGGCGCCCGCTGTCGGACATGAGCTGGAACAGCTCCGCGCGCACGTTCTCCGCGAACCGCCGCCACTGGCCTTCTGCTGCGTGAGGGAGAAATCCTCGTACCGTCTCATCGGTGCCGGCACGGGCCAGAGCGGACAGCAGAGTGGCGTACTGCGCCGCCACGGCGTCGGCCACGTGGGCATCGTTGAGGGCGTCGGTCTCCAGCGGTTCCCCGGGAATGCGGCTGAGTACCAGAAACGGCGCCTCGTCGGTGCCGTGGGCCCCGCCCTGGAGCAGCGGCTCAGGTGTGCGAAAGCCGAGGTCGAGGCCCGCGAGTGCGTGCAGTGCGGCCACCCGTTCGGGCAACCGGGCGGCCGCTGCCCAGGTGCGGGGCAGGCACACGACGCGGTCTGTGCCAATCACCACGGTGTGGAATTGCCCCTGACGTACTGCAAGGTCTTCTGGTTTGTCATCGGGCAGCAGACGGCTCAGCAGAGCACGATGAGTCGTACGGACGCTCACAAGTGTGACCTCTGGATCCTTCGATGGGTCGGAGGCGATGGGCAAGAAGTGCTGTCAGGCCGCGCCGGCGAGCGGGCTTCCGCCCCGGCGAATGCCCTTCTCGCTGCGAATGCGGGCCCGTTCTCGGTGTTGAGCGGCCAGGACATCGGGATGGCGGGCGTTGGCGTTGCGCCAGCGCAGATAGGCGTGCGGGGCTTGGGTCTGCGTGGGGTGGTTGCGGTGGTTTGAGTTGGCCAGGGTGAACTGCCGCAGCGGGCCGAAGTGGGCCTCGATCGGGTTGGCCCAGGAAGCATAGGCCGGGGTGAAGCACAGCTCGACCCTGTTCTTCTTCGTCCAGCGACGGATGTCTGCGCCGGTGTGGGCGGAGAGGTTGTCCAGAATGATGTAGATCGGGGCGCCGCCGGGCCGGGCGGCATGGATCGACTTGAGCGCGGCCAGGGTGTTGGCAGTGCCCTTGCGGCGACGGTTCACGTCCCGCAGACGGTCGTCATCGACGGAGTAGCAGCCGTGGAAGTAGGTCACACCGTGGGTGTGGCGATAGGTCGCCGGCAGCATCATCGCGCGGCGACAGCGCGCCGAGTTGGTGCTGTCCCGGCGCACGATCTGCTGCAGTCTCTGCCCTTCCTGGTCGGTCAGTCTGCGCACTCGCACAGGCTCGGCCACCACACCTCCAGCGATCGGAACGGACGTCACCGCCCATCCAACCGCTCCAACTGGCAATCCGGCCAACCTATTCGGTCACAGCACCAGGGTGAGGGCCGGCGACGCGAGAGGCGCACAAGGCCCACCGTGGGCAGTGCCGCGCCGAGCCCCGACGCGGGGCTACCCCACCCGGCTCGGGACCCGTCCCGGCCGAGGCAGCGCAGCCTCAACCCGGGCCTCCCGGCGGCAGGAGGACCGCGGCCTTGGTCACGGACACCGCCGTGACCGGCCGGACAATGTCATGGCCCCATGCGCGTGCCGGCACAGCGCGCAGTCGTACGTCAGCCCGCCCGCTCATAGGTGAGGACGGTCTTCGGGTGGTTGCCGATCTTGCGTAGGCGCAGCGGGCCGTCCGAGGACTTCACGTCGAAGTCGTACTCCAACTCCGCCGGCGGGCAGTTGACGGTCCTGGTGCCCTGTTCGAGCTTGAAGTTGCTCATGGACAGGTCGTGCTGGGTGATGCCGGTGACAATGGCGCTGCCCTTGCATCGCGTGCCGGTGCGGGTCTCGATGACCACGCGTGCCCATCTGCCCGGCTCGACCTGGTGGATGGTCAGCTGCTGGCTGCCGTCCGTGGCTCGCCACCGGCCCACGAACCAGGGGTGGATGGGCTTGTACTCCGTGGCCACCTCGGCGAATCCGGAGCCTTTGCGCCAGGTCAGCGTGGTGGTTTCCAGCATGCTGGAATCGACGAAGTCCACTCGGGCGCCACCGTCGCGGATGCGGGCCTTCGGCCAGGCGATGTTGTTCTTGGTCGGGTCGGTGGTCCAGGAGGAGAGGTCCCCGGTGGCGACGGCCGCGATCACCTCTTGCGGTTCTTCGCCGTCCCTGCAGTACTTGCCGAAGCCGGCCGCGAGCCACACGGTGTCCCGGTACGCCTTCGCCCTGATGCCCTGGCACGGTTCGGTGCCGGTCTCATAGACCGTCTTCCGGGCGGACCAGGCGTCGTCAGAGGTGTCGCGATGCTGTGCCTCCAGGCCGCGGCGAGTGAAGCGCAGGGACACCTGCCGGCCGTCGGACAGTTCGAGGACGGTGTGGTCGTCGTCGTCCTCGACGACCCGTGAATCAGGCTTGTCCTCGGGTTCGCGGTGGGACTTCGTGTGCTTCGCGGTGCTGCCGGACGGCCCCTTGTCCGATTGCTCGGCGCAGCCGCCGACGGCTGTGCCGAGCATCAGCACCGCTGCCGCCCACGCCGCTGCGCTCTTCGTTCTCATGCCGTGTCAGCTCCCTGTACGCCGTGCCGCGATGCCCGGGCCGGTGGGTGGCACGAACTCGGCGATGCTAGTCGGTGGGCGGCCCGCCCCGCTCGGCCCCCCGCCCCGCTCGGCCCCCGGCACGGTGCGGCCCCGGTGGTTCCGTCACTCGTCCAGGTCGCGACTTCCGGCCCTACGGGGTGAAGGAGCCGTGCCCGGGCCCGGGCCGTCGCCGCCCGCGCCTCCAACCTACCGATCAACATCCCCGTCAGCGTCGCCTCCTCCACCTACACGGTAGAGACCCGACTGGCTTCGTTCACTTCAGGTGGTTCTGGCACGAGTTGTGTGATGGCCCACGCAGAGTGACTGCGGCTGTGAGGGGGTCAGATCTGGTGTCCTCCCGGGTGCCTGGCGTTCCAGGAGCTGATTATTGCTGCTCGCTGGTCGGCGAGATTCACGACGTCTCCGGTCGGTGCCGGGGCGAAGATGTCGACTGTCTCGGAGCCCTCGCTCTGCCGTTCCGAGTGGCGGACGTATGCCTGTCGGCCGTTGGTGAACTGTCGCAGTTGTCCGGAGGGGTGGACGTTGGGGCGGGCTCCCTGGCAGCACAGGAGGCGACCGTCACGTTCGAGCTGTTGCCGGGCCTGGGAAAGGCAGTCGAGATAGTCGGTCCCGCTGAACTCCATGCGTGAGTGAGCATCGAGGAGCGCGATGCGGGCGGTGGAGGGATCACTGAGGCAGATGGTGACGTGACGCACCAGGCCAGCAGCGTCAACGGTCTGAAGGTCTATCTCCTCGGTCCACTTCGGCCGAGGAGCGTCGCTGTCGTCAGTTGTGTCCTGCTCGGACCGGCTATTCATACCGACCATGCTCTCTGCCGTCGGCAGGCCAGCGAAGCTCTCACTCCGCCAGCAGGACGCGCTTGCGGAGGAGGGCGAAGCCGGCGCGGCCGAACATCTGGTGCCTGAGCATCTTGATCCGGTTGACGTGTCCTTCGACGACGCCGGAGCGATCCCGCGTCGCTTCGCCAGCCATGCGGCCAGGCTGGACGACTCTCGGTCAGGCAGCAGATCCACCGGCCGACGGGACTCGACGTCGGCGAGCACCGTGCCGTAGACCCGTCCCTTGCGAGTGGCGTACTCATCGACACCGGCTGCCCGCGGGGCCGGGACTTCGGGTTCGGGCAAGGCACCGAGCAGCCCGCTCCGTCCACCGGCTGTACCGCCGGGTCGGCCCGGGCAACTGCTCAGCGAACGTCTGCCGAGTACACGAAGACTGCGGGCAGAAGAGCCGCCGAACTCGCAGTTGCAGGACCACCAGACGTGCCCCGCTCGCCACGTCTGCGGGAAACCGCAGGTAAAGAGCTGTGCACCCGGGTCGACTCGCTTCCACAGTCCTGGCATGCCGCCGCGGCCGACGTACTGCTGATGCTGACGTGTATCGCCTCGGGGCTCACTTCCACATCACCTCGGGGCTCACTTCCAGCAACTGCACCGACACGGCCGCGATGGACGGTGACAGCAGGCCCCCACGAGAGGCGATATCTCTTCCACGACGCCGCACTGTCGACCACACCAAGGTAGCCCCCGGTCGTTTTGAGGCAACTTCCCGGAGCCTGATTGGAGCTGCGGCCGTCACTCGGCGTGCGCGCTTCACGGAGGTCGTGCCAGAACCGCTACCCGTGAACAAAGCCAGAGGCCGCGCTCGACATGACACGCGACCGCTACGGCCGTACCGTCCACGCCGGCGCCGCCGCAGCCGCACGCGCCCACCGCGACAAGGCCGCGGTGGAGGCATAGGCCACCCATCTCGCCCCGCGTGCCGAAGCTCTCCTCGGTGCCGCCCGCCGTGGACTCGACGAGCTGCCGCCGGCCCGGCACCTGGCCGGGCCGGCCGACCGCTCCCGGCTCCCGGGCCGAACACACCCAGCAAGCAGCCCTGTGGCCGCACCTCACCGCCTGGGCAGATCACAGCCTCATCGCCAGCAACCTCGCCAACCAGCGCGATGGCCAGCACCACGAGGCCCCGCTGAGTGACGAAGAACAGCAGATGTGGACCGAGCGGGCCCAGGCCGGGCAGCAGCGCGGCGAGCTGGATCGGACCGAGTCGTGGTACGCCGCCGACGGGCAGCCGATCACCCTCGTCCACCTGGTCGAGGACGACGACTCCACCGTGGTCGCGCTGCGAGGCGACCCGGATGCCGCGAGCTGGCAGGTGATCGGGCACTACGCCAACGAGTACGAGGCCGGGAAGCTGCTCCCGGCCGCCGTCCCGCCCGGCGTACTGCGCCCCGATGTCTCAGCATTCACCGGCCCGAGCCCGCCCCCGAGATCTCGCTCCAGGAATTCACCCGGGACGTCATCGAGGCCCAGCAAGCCGGTGACGCCTCCAACGCCCTTCTCAGTGCCACCCAGCGCGGCTACGACGCCGGACCGATGGTCCGCCTCCGCCAGGAGTTGTCGTCAGATGTCACTTCGCCTCGCCTCGCCTCGGCGCGGAGGGTGAGGGCGGCCGGGTTGACGTTCCAGCTGTCGTAGGTGCCCGGTGAGTCCTGGACGACGGTCAGGGTGCGGTTGGGAGTGCTTTCCCATGTCACCGTGCCGGTGGGTGAGCGCTTGATGTACTTGTACTGCACAGTGGCACCAACGGGCAGTCGGACACTGGTCGACCAGCGAGGATAGGAACTCGCGGTGGTGCCGAGAGGGACAGCCTTGGCCGGGTCCCAGGAGCCCAGTTCCGGAGCGTCGCCGGTGATGAACAGGGTCTCGCCTTCCGTGGTGGCCTGCACCCGGAAGCTGATGGAGACGTCCTGCGTCGTGGCTGCCCGGGCATGGGGGGCCGTGCCGACGAGCAGTGCCGCGAGCAGTGCGACGAGCATGAGCGTCGACCGCCAGGCAGCCGGTGCGCTGTTGCGTATGGAGAGCACGTCATTCCCTTCTGTGCACGAGGCGGTTGGTACCGCCGCGGGGGAGGCGGATCATGCCCGCCATCCGCGCACATCCCAACACAAGTTGGAGAATGGAGGTGGTCACGCGTGCTCTTTATGTTCAAGGGGGTGAGTCATTCGGCCACGTAGCACGGATGCCTGTAGGGCATCACTTCAAGTCCTATACGCATGACGGACGTTGTGGTGATGGATCACTTCTAGCTGGTTGATGAGGGTGCCGGGTCGGCCGGGACCTCTGGCGGTTCATCGGGGCGTCACCTCAGGTATGCGATACGGACCTCGCGAGCGATGTCTCGGCCTTGCGCAAGATGACGCAAAGTCTTTCACGAGTTGCCCGCCCGCAAGGGCTGTATGTGCGCTTTTGGGCGCCCGGTGTGTGTGCGCTGGCGGTCCAGGGACGCGGGAGGCGGTAGACGGGAGGCGGGACATGCGTGGAACTGGCCTCGCCTGTACATCTCGCAACCGTGCGCAAGTTCTTTCAGAGATGATGCTGTAGGCGTCCTGCTCTGCGCGGTCGCACTTGGTGTGTGCTCTCCGCGCGAGCGGAGGTGGAGCACTCACTCAGCTTGTCTTTTCTGCCCACGTCGTGACGGGTGGCAGGGCGGCGGTTTCTCGAACCCGGTGGCCGTCCAGGTCCGGGACGGGAGGGTTTCGGTGCGCCGGCCGGCGAGCCGGCCTTCGTGCACAGGTTCCTGAGCCCTCTGCGGACGCGGGCAGGTGTCAGTCTGCTCGCCTCGGTCGGCTTCTCCCAGGGCCTGCGGAGGTCGGCGGCCAGCGGTCGGGCGAGCCGGAGCTGGGCATAGGCGGCGATCGCCAGCCAGGTCCATCGGTCGGCCGCTTCCGAGCTGCGGAGCCGTGGCCTGGTCCAGCCAAGGGTCTGCTTGAACAGGCGAAATGTGTGCTCGATGTCGAAACGGCGGGGGAAGGACTGCCAGCAGCGGTCCACAATCCGCTTCGGTGGCGCCGGTGCGCGACCACCACAGCCAGACCGGCTTGTTGACCCCGCCGCTGGGCAGCTTCTCCACGACCAGGCGGATGACAGTGCCCTCGATGATGGGCAGCCCATCGTGGTCGAGCCATGCGGCCCGGCGGGTCAGCCGCGGGTGCAGCCGGTCCCATGCCTGCGCGGTCGCCTTCCCGAAGAGCCGGGTGTCCCGTGACAGTTGTAGCCTGCCCGGTGCCCCAGGTTGCGGGGTCGCCGAAGACGAACTCGCCGCCGTGCCCGGGCGGTCGGCCGCCCTCGGGGTTGGCCAGGCTGAACTCCTTGCGGGAGGGTGTCGGACGCCGCATCACCCGGTCTGAACGCAGCCGGCCGAGGATCTCGACGGGCAGGTCACCCAGCAGGTGGGCGATGCGCGGGGCGTCGTATCCCGCGTCCGGCACAACCAGGACCTCTGGATCGTCCGGTCGCCACTGACCGGCGATGATGAGCCGCTCGACGACCTCGCGGATCTGCATCGTGGTCACCGCGGCTACGTCGGCACCGGGCTCCAGTCGGACGGCGTCCAGCACCGCCGTCCATTTGCTCACGCACCACTCTCCCCAGCTTCCATCCCGTCCGCCGTCGCCCCATAGGCATGTGGAGCGGGCCTGGTTCATGGCGTCCAGGTGGAGCGCGCCACTGTAGGAGGTGAGGGGGCCTCGGCCGCAGGTACACGGATGGTGAGCACAGCTACGTCGTCGTCGTTGTCCAAGGGGCGGGCCTGCATCAGAGCGTCGATGAAACCCTCCAGCGGGTGGTGGGCGAGGCGGGCGGCGCGGCGGCGGAGTCGTTCCAGTCCGTCGTCGATCGGGTGGCTGGGGGACTCGATCAGCCCGTCGGTGTAGAGCACCAGTGTCGAGCGGGGTGGCAGTGTGCTGGTGGTGTCGGTGCGGTGGAGGCCGGCCTGGGCGCCGAGCAGGATGCCGTGCCCGCCGGTGAGGTAGCGGGCGCGGCCGTCGTCGGTGACCAGCAGGGGAGGAGGGTGGCCGGCGTTCGTCCAGTGGAGTTGCCACTGCCCGTCGGTCTGGGGCTGGAGCCGGCCCAGGATCATCGTCGCCATGCCGACATCGGTGATGTGGGGCAGGGACTGGTCGAAGCGGTCGACGATGACGCTCGGCGGTTCTTGCTGGGACCAGGCGTAGGCGCGCAGGATGTTGCGCAGCTGGGCCATGCCGGCCGCGGCGTCCAGATCGTGTCCGGCGACATCGCCGATCACCAGGGCGAGGGCCTGGTCGGGCAGGTGGAAGACGTCGTACCAGTCTCCGCCCACTTGGGAGGCGTAGGGGGCGGAGAGGTAGCGGGCGTTCATCTCCAGGCCGGGCACGCTCGGCAGTTGCGGCAGCAGGTGGCGTTGCATGGTGTCGGCGACCTTGCGCTGACGCTGGTAGAGGCGGGCGTTGTCCAGCGCCAGGCCGGCCCGGCGGGTGATGTCCTCAAGGAGCGGGATCTCGGCGGTGGTGAACGCATCGGGCTGCCCGGACCGGCCCAGGGTGAGTGCGCCGAGGACTTCGCGCAGGCCCCGGATGGGGGCGATGACCGCGGAGTGCATGCCGGTGGCCTCGAAGAGTCTGCGCTGTTCGATGGCGATGTGGGTGTCGGGCGGGCCTTGATACGTCTGGGGGGTCGCCAAGGTGGAGCCGGCGCCGCGCAGCGCGCGTGACAGCGGCAACGGTGAGGTCTCGGGGACGGAGAGCAGGGTTCCTTGCAGGTCCTGTCTGCGGGTGACGCCCCGGTCGTCGCCGTGGGCGACGAGGGTGCGCTGGACGTGGCCGCTCTCCGTGATCAGGTCGACCACCATCCAGTCGGCCAGCATGGGGATGACCAGCCCGACCAGCCGGTCCAGTGCCTCGTTGACGTCGAGAGTGGCCGTCAGCTGCGTGGTGGTCTCGGCCAGCAGCGCCAGCCGCTCCAGCTCGGGCAGCAGCCCTGTATGGAGGGTGGAAGACGGCAGGGAGACACCGGCCGGGTCGTACTCGTGGAAGACCACCAGGGCCCCGGTCTCCTGGGGGGTGAAGCGCATGGGGGTCACCAGCCAGGACGCTGTCAGCAGTGTGCCGTCCCCGCGTAAGAAGGAGCCCTGTTCTTCCTGGCGTGCCTGGCCGCCGATGAAGGCTTCCATGATCATGCACTGGCTGCGCGGCATGCGCATTCCGTTGGCCTGCCGGTGAAGGAGCTCGTGCGCGTCCTGCCCCAACGCTTCGTCCGCGCTGAGGCCCAACATCATCTCGGCCTGCGCGTTCATCGCGACCAGAGCCCAGTCGGCATCCACGGCGTAGGCCCCGGCGCCCAGCCGGTCCAGCGCCTCACCCAGCAGACGCTGCAGCATGACCAACCGCTCACGAGGGCTCACCGAACCCGCCGTGTCCTTCATCCCCGCACCTCCACGCTCCGGAAGGACCAGTGCGCCCGGCACTCCGGCCCCAGACCGCAGGACGGCGCTGGTCACGGCACCGGCAACCGTACAAGGGACACGGCGCTGCCGCTGCTCAGGGACGGCTGGGTACCACAGGAACCGTACACGGTGGATACCGGCTACCACGTAGTGCGCGCCCACCCGGTTGCAGCCGTACGGGTCGAGGTACCGGGACCACATGCGGCATCTCGCCGTCAGTGCTCAGATGATCCGAAGGAGATCCTCACCCGGCCCGCCTCCGCCTCCGCCACCCCCTGGCAGTTCGCTTTCGGTACGTACGCGCTCGCAGGGAGGTGATGCGTCGTGCTCGGCCGGGTTCGTCCCGGCTCCGGTAAGCGGCCCGGCGTCATACTGCCGCGCGGGGGTCGTCACACGGCACACTGCCGCGCGGGGTCGTCACACGGCGGTCGCATCTTCAATCGTCTGCCTGATCGCCAGGACGCTGTCGCCGCCAGTGATCTCGCACAGGCGTCGTACCTGTGCTGAGGGGGCGACGAGGCGCAGCGTCCCCATCTGGTGGGTGAGGAGAAGCAGGTCCAGGAACGATGAGTCGGCGAAGGCGACGCCGGAGGCGTCCAGGACGACTTTCGCGTACCGCTTCGCCGCCGTGTGCAGCGCCTTCTGCAGCGCAGTGATCGAGCCCATGTCGTACTCGCCGGAAGCGACGATCACGCAGGCCCCGCGGTACTCGTACCACCGCACCTCGAAGCCGTACGAGGTGCGCGCAGCGATCCGCTCCGGCGCCGGCGTTGCTCTGGTGCTGCTCGCGAGCGTGGGGAAGGCAGCCTCGTTCCCGGGCACCTCGGGCTCCTTCTGTGCTTCTCCCGTGCGGGAGCACGTCAACAGTTACCGGAAAAGTATGTCATGTAAAAGACTTCCGGCAACAGGCGTCCCCTAAAATGCTGGGCATGGCCGCAGTACCTGAGTCCCACACCGGATGGACGTTCATCACCAGCCACGCGCGCGTGCTGGCAGCCATCGCCGACAACCCGAACATCCGCATCCGCGAGATCGCCGCCCACTGCCGGCTCACCGAGCGTGCCGTGTCGAGGATCATCTCCGACCTGAAGCAGGACGGTTACCTCTCGCACACCCGTGAAGGGCGCACGAACACCTACCGCATCGATCCGGACAAGGTGCTGCGCCATCCCGCCGAGGCCGGCCTGCCCGTGGCCTCGCTGCTCTCCCTGCTCGTACAGGACGAAACCGAACGCACCGGCGCACCGGCCGCCCCTACGCAGCACCTGGTGGACACCACCGCCGCGAGGTAGCACAGCCCCTTCCCCCGGGCTCAGAGCCTGTCTTTGAACCCCCGTCGTCCGCGCGGAGCGCGGGCGTGCCGGGCGTCGCTGCGCAGGCGAGGGTTCAAAGACATGCTCTGACATTCCCGCGGCCCGTCCCAGGGCACTGAGCGGGGCCATGGGGCCTGGGTAGGACCTCTGGGGGCCTGTCGCTGCCGGATGGGCCGGACCGTTCCGCCAGGGGGTGCGGCGACTTCGGGACCAGGTCGAAGAACCGCTACCCGGCTACCCGTCACGACGTGGGACGCGCCCTCGCCACCGGCGAGGCACACAACCTTCCCGCCCATCACAAGGTGGGCACCGAGCCCCGCAGACCAGGCTGACGAGCGACACAGAGGACCAGCGCACTGAGCGCATGCGCTATGAGGAGAGAGCCAACCTCAGGGTCGTTGCGGTTCTGGTCCCCCTGGCCGTCCTTGTCGCCGTCATCGACCCACTCCTGCAGTGCCTCTACTGGCCCACGGAATCACTCGACAGTCTCGTCGAGCGCTGAGGTTGAACGACTTCCCAATAGTGCGCGTCAAGCAGCCGCGGAGATCCCGGGGGGGACGGACGGAATTCGTAGGGCGTGTTGTCGCGGGTCATGGCTCAGAGGGCGTTGAGACTTTGGCGGGCCAGTGCCAGCACGGCCTGGACGTGAGTCTTCCCCTCGTTGCGTGTGCGCTGGTGGTAGCGCTGGGAGACGGGACAGCAGCGAAAGCTGGCCATTGCGGCGAGGTAGCGGGGCCGCAGCGGGCCGCGGTGTAGCGGTTTGAACATGTCCGCCTCAGTCCGCTGTTCGTTCTGCGGTCCCGCGGACGGCCTCACCGGCGTTGTCCTACACAGCGATCGAGTCGCGTATCCCAATGAGCGGTTGTGACCGTCACGGGCTCCGGCGGCCGAGTCACTTCAGCCGTCAAGCGACGACAAACTCGCCTTACCCGGAGTCCTACGGGCTCACCGATCCTACGAATGACCGGCGGGAGGACGGTCCAGGTTGAGGATGTCACCGGTGGGTGGTTTGGCCTTGAGGGGCTTGTCGAAGTCACTGTAGGTGAGTGCTATCGGCTTCCCGCCTCCGGTCCTCTGCACCATCCTCAAGAGGTAGGGCTTGCCCTCCGTGGCGACGTACAGGGTGAATCTGTATTTGCCGTCGATGCCGGACAGCTTGATCGCGGGAGTGCCGTCAACTGTGGCTCGGCCCTCCCTGCGCGTCGTAGAGGTGTCGATGTCCTCGTAGTCGGACATCTGAACGTCAAGGTCGCAGAACCTGGCGTAGGCTCTGCCCTCTTCGCTCATCCTGCTCGTCTGCGCCCAGCGGCCCGCGAGCAGGTCGACCGCAGTCTCGACGTCGCTGGCCCCCTGCTTGTCGCCGGCGGCGCGCAGAAGCCCCTCGTCGTACTTCCTGTAGACAGTGTCGTCAGTGATGATCAGACGCATCGAACCCGTATGTGACTTGCCCATCGTGCCCGTGCACGTACCTGCGGTGGTGAAAACCATGTCGAGGGTGTTGAGGCCGCTGACCGTTTCCGAAGTCGTTCCCTTCATTCGCAGTGAATACGTACCCGTGGTCGTCGAAATGGCTTTAGCGGCGATTGCGGCACCGGACTGTCCGGCGAAAGTATCCGTTTGCTTGCGCTTGCCTTCTGCCAAGGCCTCGCCTCCGGCCCTGGTGTCCCCGGTCCCGGCACCGCACCCTGTCAAGGCGGCAGCGAGACAGACCGCAGTGATCGTGGCGGTAGGCAGGTGCAGGTACTGACGCACGGAATCCCCCCGGGGGTAGTTCACCGGAAGACCCCTGCATCGGCGTCTCCCGTCGCGAGGCTCCCTCCGCGCGACGGCTGAGCATATCGGCACCACCCGGTGCCTGTGGTCTGGGCTTCAGCTGGCGGCGTCAGCTGGTGAGGGAGTGCCCGGCAGTATTCGGGGTGCTGGGCGAGGATGTGTCGCCGCAACTTCCCGGCTGCACCGGGGCCGTGTCCTCGGCTCACCGGGCCTGCGAATGACCGGCGTGCCCGCACCGGAACGGAAGGACCAGCTGAGCTGTCCAGCACCTACCGATCTGCCCTTTCTGGCACCGGCTGGCGGGTGCCAGTGCAGGCTGCACGCTTGTGCTGGAGGTTTCACGGCGGGTGTCCAGTCGGTGGGGTGGCTGGGCTGGTGTGCGGGCCTTGACCCTTGGTCCCGGACGCACGAGACACCGGATCTTGAGGATCTGAGAACGGACTTCTCGTGGTCATGGAGAATTATCCGCGTGGAACACCGCGGGCAATGTGGGCAGATGGAACCGCAGCGGTCGAGTCGCTGCCCGCAGAGAAACCACTGAAGGGTCTATCTGCCGCCCGCCAGGCCACGTTCCGCCAGTCCTGTACGACTCCCTGCCCGTCCCGCCCCTGTCTGCCGCTTCCTCGCCGCCGATGAATGGACCAAGGTCACGAACCCGGGTACACCGCAACACAAGATGATCAGTTGCGTGGGGGTTGGCGGGACGGTTCGGCGCTACTGCCGGGAGTGCGGTGGTCCGCTGCCGGCGACGATGGCGGCGGCCGCGGTGCTCTGCTCAAGTCGGTGCAGGCAGCGGCGGTGGCGGAGGGTGGACCAGGCACACTCACCGCCATCGCAGCAACCCTCATATGCCGCCGCCGAATGGCCGAATGGAATGGCGGCTTAGCAGGTCAGCCGACGTTCGGCGCTTTCGTAGGTGGCGAGGTTGTAGTCGACGCTCACGACGGTCTTGTAGGTGTAGGTGCCGGAACCCGTGCAGGTCCACCACGCCATCTTGGTGCCGCTCTCAAGTGGGGTCCAGTCCACTTCCTCCCAGCCGTACCAGCGGTGACGCTGCAGGGAGATGGTGGCATCCGTGCAGCCGCTGCGGGTCTTGCCGGCCTTGCCGATGATCTCGCTGATGCCCTTGTAGGGGGCCGAGACGCTGTAGCAGTTCCGGTCCCAGTCCGAGGCGGCGGCCGGAGTGGCCGGCATCAACAGCGTGGCTGCGCAGGCCAGTGCCACGGCGACGGATGACTTTCCGGCGATCCCGAGAGTGCTCATGACAAATGTTCCTGTCTGCGAAAACATGCGGGGTGCAAGAGATACGGGAACACTCTCGCACCGGGGCCGAGACAAGATCAAGCCAGATCCTGGCACCAGCAAACTCAGTCCTGTTGCGGCGAGTTGGCATCCAGCACCCCTACGCGAACCCGGCAAGGTGAAGGAGTGACCTGCAACCCCCACGGCCGAACCTGGCTGTCGATCTGCGACGCCCTCGCCGCGAACTGCCGTTCGCTCGCATGCGCCGCCAGGCCCGCCACCGCCCGCCGCGGAACCCGCTCCTCCCGGCCACACCGGCCGACTGCACTGACGGCGTGGCCCGAATCCGGCCCGAGTACCCGTCCGACCAGCCGATCTCCGACGCCGTGGCCGGAGACTCCTCACTTGCGACCCCGGAAACACGAGACTTTCCATGCCGGAAACAGACTGCTACTGTTTCCGACATGGAAACCAACGGGGTATCACTCACGTCGGAACAGGCCCGCGCCGCCCTGGCCGACACCGACCGCGTCCGGGTCTCGGCCACGGCGCTGTCGGCCACGCCGTGGCCGACCTGGTTCTTCATCACCCTGACGCTCTACACCGCGGCACTTCCGATCATCTTCGGCGGCCTCATGGCCGACCGCGACTGGCTGCTGCCGCGCCCCGCCTGGATGGCCACCATGCTGACGATCACCGCGCTCTACGCGGCGCTCTTCTCCATCGCGGCGAAGGCGTGGCGCGACAAGACCGGCGTGGCGCTGCGGCTGGACGTCCTTCCGAAACGGGCGACCCTGCCGCTCATGGTCGGCATGCCCCTGCTGCTGGTCGGCGGACCGTACGCCTTCCGCGCCACGGGACAGCCTGCGTGGCTGATCGCGGCCACACTCCTCGGCGCGGCCGTGTCCGTCGGCTTCCACCTCACCTTCGTACGCCTGCACCGGAGGACCGCGTGAGCGCCGGAAACGGCGATCCGCTGGAGGGCTTCGACACCACCATCCACGCCCCGCACCGCCTGCGTATCTGCGCCCTGCTGGAGGCGGCGGGAGAGGCGGAGTTCGGCCTGGTCCAGAAGAACCTCGCCCTCTCCGCCTCCGCGTTGAGCAAACACGTCACCGTCCTGATGGACGCCGGCTACGTCGACCAGCGCAAGGCCGTCCGCGACACCCGCCGGCGCGTGTGGCTCCGGCTGACCCGAGAGGGCCGGGCCGCGTACCAGGGGCACCTCGCGGCACTGCGCGCGATCGTGGAACCATCGGATCAGACACCCTGACGCGGCTGTCGGTGCCGCGTGACACTGCACCGCCAGGCGGTTCAGCCCCGGGCGGACCTGTGAGAACCAACGGGTCCGTCCGGGGCCGAGTCGTGCGCGGTGAGGCGAGGCCGACGGGGGCGTTGTCGTCCCTTCCGTCGAGGCGCTGCATGTGGCCGAGCGTGGAGCGGGATTGACGGGCCCAGTGTGCCCTGGTCGGCGACGGCGATGCCGTCGCGGCCCTTGCGGCGGGCTACGCAGCAGCAGCCGCTCGCCCGGCGGCCGTGGGGCGTCCAATCCGGTGCCGGCGCTCCGGCCGCCGCGCGCGGTGGGCCATGCGACCGTCGGCGCCCAGCGCACTTCCGCGCTGCGCAGCAGCAGCCTGGCCTCGGTCGTCAGCCGCACCCACCGCCAAGCGGCCTCGATCCGGCCGCCCCAGCACGCGTAGGCGGCCTGGTGGAGCGTCAGCGTAGTACCGGGTGGCCAGCCGGAGCAGGTGTTCGTCCTCCTGGTGTGCTGCCAGCCGTCCCCCGGACCTTGTCGCGCCCCCGTGTGCGCCGCCGGCGTTCCCGCCCACTCCCGGTAGACCCCCGTCGCCAGCGCCCCGCTGCAGCGGCCACTTCTGCCGACCACCACCGTGCCCGTCACGGTGTTTCTTCGGCTTCTGCGGCGCGGCAGGCGTTCAGGCCGCTGGGCGGATGCGGCCACCGGTTGCCTGGCGCAACGCGGCTTCCAGACGGTCGCGGGCCTCGGTCTGGGCAGCGATCCGTTCGTTGAGGACCGTCAGCCGTTCCAACGCGACCCGAAGGCCCTTGCCCGAGGGCGGTGCGGCGGCCACATCGCCGTCCAGACACGGCAGGAACACCCGCACGTCGTCCAGGGTGAGCCCGGCGGCCAGCAGGTACCGGATATTGCGGACCCGCACCACCGCCCGCTCCTCGTAGATGCGGTAGCCGTTGGGGGCCCGCTGCGAGGAGATCAGTCCGGCCTGCTCGTAGTGCCGCAGCGCACGGGCGGTCGTCCCGGTGGCCTTGGCCAGTTCACCGATCCGCACCTGTCCCACCTCCCGGGCCACTCCTATCACGCCACGACCGCTCCGCCGTCCACCGGGAGCACCACTCCGGTGACAAACGACGCGGCCGGTGCGGCGAGCTGGGTAATTGCCCAGGCCACCTCCTCGGGGCGACCGATCCGGGCCAGGGGGGTGTGCGCCAGCTGCCACTCCCGCACCGCTGCCATCCGCTCCGGCGTCAGGCCCTGGTGCTCGCCGATGGGGGTGTCGATCGCGCCGGGGGCGACCGCCACCACCCGGATGCCGCGGGGTGCCAGCTCGACCGCCCAGCTACGGGTCAGCAGTTCCAGAGCGGTCTTGGTAGCCGCGTAGACCGAGCTGCCGGGCCAGGCCCGCTGCCCCACCGACGTACTGACATTGACGATCACCCCGCCCGACTTCTCCAGGATCGGCAGCGCGGCCTGGGCCAGCAGTATGGGGGCGACGAGGTTGGTGGCAAGCTGAGCCGCGATCACCTCCGGCGTCAGCGTGCCGAGGGCGCCGCTGCGCACGATGCCTGCGTTGTTGACGAGGACGTCCAGCCTGCCGTGTGTCTCCAGTACGGCCTGGATGATCCGATCCGGCTCGCCCTCGGCGGTGATGTCGGCGGCCAGTGGCGTGATCCGGTCGTGCCCGGCCGCGGTCTCCTCAAGGGGCTCGACCCGCCGCCCGATCGCGAGCACGTGGGCGCCTTCGGCGGCGAAGGCACGGGCGGTGGCCCGGCCGATCCCGGTGCCGGCTCCGGTGACGGCGACGATCCTGCTGCTCTGCGGTGCGATGCTGTTCATGCCGGTCATCGTGCAACCCTGTCGCCAGCGGCAAGGTCAAGCAGCGTCAGCCGAGCATCCTGGCGATCACCGGTGCCGGGGCCCGGCGGACGAGTCGGCGGATCGCCGCTGTGGGTCCTGGCCTCGTCGGGAAGCCGCGGTGGCGGAGCCGAGGTGGCGGAGTTTCCGGCGTCATGGGTTGTCCGGGTCGGAGGACAGCGGCCACACGGTCTCGGAGCGGGATGTCGTCTCGGGTGACGAGCTGTCGCAGCGGCGCGCGTCGTTGCGATCCTCTGAGAGGTGCTGCCTGCCCGTCGGCAGAGGTCAGTCGGTGTGGCGGTGAGCATACCGGCGCAGGAGTCCGGGAAGCCGTCGCGACTCCGCGTCCCGTTGCGCGCGCAGGGAGTTCAGCTCGTCCGTGTGCTCGGCGACGGCGGCGTTCTGGAGCTCCGACTCGACGACGAAGTTGACGCCGAGAACGTTCGTCCGCAGTTTGCAGTCGACGTCGGTCCTGGCGACGGCCCTCTCCCCGCGGGTGGGGGCGGTGTTCTGGAGGTCCCATCGGGGGTCGTCGACCGCGGCGGCGGGATCGCGGTACGTGAATCCCCGCTCGCGCATGCACTCCGCCCACTTCTTGTTCACCGCGGTGACGCGTGGGTCGGAGCGTGAGCGTACGAAGAGTTCGCGGCGCAGCCGGGCGACCAGCGCGTCGCCCTTGCGGGCCGCCATCGAGGTGTCGCCCTGAACGGTACGGGCTGCCTCCCCGGCGCACCCGCCCTCAGGAACGGGTTCGCCCCGGACGGTTCCCGCATCGCCCCCGCTCTTCGTACGGCCGGACAGCGCCGTGCGTTCCGCTTCCGAAAGGGAGTTGACGGCCTGCGGCGCACGGCTTCCCGTGGACGCGTCGCTCAGGTGATATCCGGACTTGGCTGCGATGGCGCGGTCGCTGACTCCGTAGCGCCGGGATGCGTACTCGCGTTGGGTCGCCGCCGCCTCGGCGATGTACCCCTCGGTCAGATGCGGAAGGTAGCGGAATCCGAACCTGCGCATGCAGTCCTGCTGGGCCCGGTAGACGAGGTATTCGCTGGTGGCCTGCTCCTTGGGGCGCAGGGTGAAGGTGTCGATCGGCAACCGCAGTTGGGTCATGCTCGTGGGCGTCGGTGTCGGGACCGGGGTGACAGCGGCCGAGGGCTTCGGTGCGGTGTCGCAGCCGGTGAGCGGAAGCGCGAGGAGGGCGGCGCCCAGGCAGAGGGCGGCGTGCCGCACCCTGCGGCGCCCCGAGCGCCCCGAGCGCCCCGAGCGCCCCGGGCGGGCCGGGCGGGCCGGGCGGGCCGGGGGTGCGTGGTGCGGCCTGGGTTGCTCCGCGGCGGGTTCTTCACCCATGGAGGGTCTCCGGTTCCTTCGTGCAGAGGTCGGTCCGCCCCCGTTCGAGGGCGGACCGCTTCAGCGTGCGGCTCAGGTGCAGGAGTCCACGCGGATCGACGCCTCGTTGTTGCGCAGCGTGCTGTTGAGGTTGCCCCCGTGCCCGGCGTGGAGCCAGTTGGCGTCGCCCTGGAAGTTCGGTGAGACGAACGTGGCGACGTGGCAGTTGGTGGTGTTGTTGCCCATGGAGGCCGCGTTGTTGCGCACCACCTGTCCGGCGCCCGCCGAACCCGTGCCGTGGTTCCCGAACTTGTTCCCTCCGAGGTCCTTGTCGGAGGTCGACGTCGGCGTCCAGCTCGCGTTGTCGAGGTTCGGGCTGTAGTACAGGCACATGTAGGTGCCGCACGGCTGCCAGAACGAGGGCCACTTGTCGATGTTCCACGAGGTGGCGCCCGCCGTGGGGGCGAGCGTGAGGGCGCCCGCCCCGAGTGCGGCCATGGTGGTGGTCACCACGGACGCCCGTTTCAGGGCACGAGTGAGTCTCATGGTCATGGGTTCCTCCGTTGTGTGAGCGCGCGTTGTACGAGCACGTCGTGCAGGCGCGTCGTGAGCGACGGGCGGCCTCCGCGGGCCGCCGGCGCGGTGCCGGCTCGGCGGGAGGGCCGGCCATCATGCTGCCGCCGCGTCCCGCGCGAGTCGTTAGCACTCGACGCACTCTTGTACGTGCTCGGCGCACACGTCTTCCTCTCCCCCCTCCCCTGCGGCAGGCTTGCCGCCGATCGCACGACGGCCGAAGGACACGCACGACCAGCGTGTCCAGGAGTGGGGGAAGACATGGAGACGGTTTTCGACACCGCGCACTTACCCGGCCCCGACCGTGTCGAGGCATGGATCGAGACGGCGGCCCTCGCTCTCGTCAGAACGGACTTCATCCTGCTGGACCCGGACACCTTCGGCGCCCGGCTGAACGCGGCGGCGCTGGGAGCCGTGCAGGTGACGGAGATGTCGTACGGTCCACTGCACTCCCGCCGGACGCCCCGGCTGATCCGGCAGTCGGACCCCGAGCAGTATCAGATCGCCTACATACGCCGGGGCTTCCAGGGCATCGAGCAGATTCGGCGGCAGGCCCTTCTGAGCCCCGGCGAACTGGTGCTCTACGACAGTTCGCACCCCTTCGACGCCACCGTCGGAGCCGGGCAGGGAGTGGCCCGGTCGGTACTGCTGCAGTTCCCCAAACAGCTGCTGCCCCTGCCCGCGGCGAAGGTCGCCGGACTCCTCGCGGAGACACTGCCCGGCACGCATGGCGTCGGCCGCCTCTTCGCCCAGTTCCTGTCCACTCTGGCCGACGACCACATGACGTACACCCAGCGAGACGCCGCGCGCCTCGGGAACACCGCGCTGGACCTTGCCACGGCTGTCCTGGCGCACCGGCTCGACGGAGACCAGGCGCCCTCGCTGTCCGCGCCGGGCGTCCTGTTCCTGCGGATCACGTCCCACATCGAACAGCATTTGCACGCCCCCGACCTGCAGCCCGCCACCATCGCGGCGGTCCACGGGATCTCACTGCGCTATCTGCACCGGATCTTCCAGAAGAACGGCGTTTCGGTCAGCGCGTACATCAAGCGACGGCGCCTGGAGCGGTGCCGACGCGACCTGGCCGACCCGGGCCTGAGCCACCTCACCGTCCACTCCATCGGCAGCCGCTGGGGGTTCCCGCGCCCCGCCGACTTCACCCGCGCCTTCCGTGACGCCGTGGGGGTGCCGCCCACCCACTACCGGGCGCGCTACGCACCGCCCTGTTCCCGCCCTGCTCGGTCGCAAGCGCGTACACCGTGATCCGGGACCGTCACAACGGTTCACCACCGGTCAGACCATCAGCGGTACGGGGTGGACCTCGTCCGCGGCGTGACCGGCCCGCTCGTGGATGCGGCGGACGGCGTCCGCGGACGGCGCCTCGGACAGGCAGAAGACGTCCCCGGACGCGGGGTCGGCCCATGCGCGCTCGAAGGTGACGCCTTCCTGGTCCTGAATGGCCAGGTCAGCGGCGTGGGCCTCCTTGAGCTGATCGGCGGTGATGTCCTTCATGCCGTGATGGACGTCCATGAACTTGGCCATCGCACTCACTCCTCGGCGGGCGGACGTGCCCCTCTTCCATGGTGCCCCCCACGGGGCGCCGCCTCCACTCGGCTCACGCCCGGGCTCCGCCACCGCCGCGCACGCGGAGCCCGTGCCGCTGCCGCGCGGGCGGCAGCGCCTGCGCCCGGTGACGTACTCGACTACCACGTGACGGGCAGTGTCACCGGTCCTCGGATGAGTACGTCCTTCTGCCAGGGAACGTTCGCGGGGTCGACGGCCAGGCGCAGGTCGGGGAGGCGTGCGAGCAGCGTGGTCAGGAGCAGTTCGGCCTCCAGGCGGGCCAGCAGCGGTGCCACGCAGTGGTGGGGGCCGTAGCCGAAGGCAAGGTGGGGTGGGCCCTTGCGGTCGATGTCGATGCGGTGCGGTTCCGGATAGCACCGGTCGTCCCAGTTGGCTGCCACGTAGGAGACGTAGACGGCCTCGCCGCGGCGGACCAGGACGCCTCCCACCTCCACGTCCTCGGTGGCGACGCGGGCCTGCCCCACGCCGTGCTTGTGGGGAATCCAGCGCAGCAGTTCTTCCACGGTCGCCGGTACTGCCTGCGGGTCGGACCGCAGGCGGCTCCTCAGGCTGTCGTCGGTCAGGAGGAGGTAGACCATGTTCGAGGTGTGGTTGCGTACCGCGTGCCAGCCGTTCAGGGCCATCAGCGTGGTCAGGGCGAGGAGTTCCTCTTCCTCGATCCTGCCGCTGTCGACAGCGGCCACCAGTTCACTGATGAGGTCGTCCTGCGGCCGGCGCCGGCGTTCGCGGGCCAGTTCGAGGAAGTAGGCACGGGCCTCTTCCTTGGCCAGCCGGGCGCGCTCGACCTCCGCCTCGTCCCTCGCCCGGGTCAGGACGGAACTCGCCCACGTGCGCAGACGCGGCCGGTCGGCCTCCGGCACGCCGAGCACCACTCCGATGACGTGCATGGGAAAGGGAGAGGTGACGTGCTGGATGAGGTCGGCGGGTGGTCCGGCCGCGACCATGGAGGCGACGAGCCGGTCGAGCACGGCTTGGGTGCGGGGGCGAAGGGCCGCCATGCCGGAACGGTTGAACGCCGAGGCGACCACGGAGCGGACCCGGGTGTGGTCGGGCGGGTCGACGAAGCTGACCGCACGGTCCAGCGGGATGAGGTACCTGTTCATGGTCGGCAGCGGCCGGCCGACGATGTCACGGCTGAACCTCGGATCGGAGGTGACGAACCGGACGGTGTCGTGCCGTGTCGCCAGCCAGCACTCGCCGGGGGCTCCGTGGGGCAGCCGGACCCGGATGACCGGGGCGGTCCGCAACGCCTGGCGCAGGAAGGGGTCGAAGTCGAGGACCGGCAGGTCCGACACGTCGTACAGCGGGGCGGTCCCGTCCTGCATCACTGGCTCCTCGTCATGGCCGGCTCGGCGACGGCGGGTCGTGGCGCAGCGGGGTGAGCTGCTCGATGTCGTAGCGGCGGCGCAGCAAGGCGATGGCCTCGCGGTCCACGGGCCCGTCGGCGGAGAGGATCTCCAGGAGTTCCTCGAAGTAGCGTTCGTGGGCCGGGGGCGGGGACGACTGGAAGAACATCCGCGCCGGGGCGCCGGTGGGGTTGGCGAAGGCGTGCGGGCAGCCGGGCGGGACCAGGATGACGGTGCCGGGTGTGGCGCGGACCACACGTTCGCCCCTCGGTGACCGCCATCCCTGCCAGCTGTCCGCGGTGCGTACGCGCGGCTCGAAGGCGAGAACGTCCAGTTCGCCCTCAAGGACGTAGAACAGTTCCTCGCTGCGGGCGTGCACGTGGGCGCCGACGTCGAAACCCGGCGGTACGAGCACCTCGAAGCTCGAAGAGAAGCGCGACTGCCCACCGGTCACCTTGAACGTCACGTCCTGGGCGGCGGCACGCAGCGTACGGCCTTCGCCGGGCGGAACGACCAGACCGCTGCCCGGAGCCGCCGCGACCAGCGGGTGGGCCGTCATCGGGTCTCCGCGGGCGCGGGGCACAGCGGCAGGTTCCACCGGCCCAGTGCCATCTCGGCGGTGATGCCGGGGCCGAACCCGGCGAGGAGGCCGCGCGCCTGGTCCGCGGCGCCCCCTTCGTCGAAGAGCCGCCGCAGCGCGTCCAGTACGACGGCGCTTGCGATGTTCCCGTACTCGGTGAGGGTGGCCCGGCTGTGGCGGAATGCCTCCGGCCGCACGCCCAGGAAGGTGCTCAGGTCGTCCAGGATGCGCGGCCCGCCGGCATGCACGATGTAGAAGTCGAGGTCGGCGGCGTCCCAGCCGTGCTCGTCGGCGAGGGCGCACAGCGCGGGCGCCAGCGGCTCCATGGTGCCCGGTACGCGCTTGTCCAACAGGAAGTGGAAGCCGGTCGCCCGTACGTCGTACGCGATCCAGTCCTCCGTCTCCGGGATGAGGTACGAACCGTTGCGCTCCAGCTGGATGCCGTGGCCGCCCGTCCCACGCACGACGGCGGCGGCCACCCCGTCGCCGAACAGGCCGTTGGACAGCAGCGATCCGACACCGAGGTCGGTGGGCTGGTAGCACAGCGAACAGAACTCGCAGGCCACGATCAGCGCGTTCGCCCCCGGGTGGGCCGTGCAGAAGTCGTGCGCCCGGTTGATCGCCGCTCCGCCCGCCGCGCAGCCCAGCTGCGCGATCGGCAGCTGCCGCGTGGTGGACCGGAAGCCCATCGAGTTGATCAGCCAGGCGGTCAGCGACGGCATCATGAACCCGGTGCAGGACACATAGATGATGATGTCGATGTCCTCGGCCCGCAGCTCGCCGTCCTCCAGCGCGCGCCGCACGACCAGCGGCACACGGGCCTTCGCCTCGGCCGCGTAGCGCCGGTTGCGCTCCTCGAAGCCCGGGTGCGCGAGCGTCTCGGCGATCGGCTGCACGAGGTGCCGGGTCCGGACTCCGGTGTTCTCGATCAGGCGCAACGCCAGGGCCAGCTGGGGGTGGTCCGCATGCCGCGAGCATGCCAGCTCAAGTGTGTCCTCCATGGTGATGACGTGTTCCGGAACTGATACGGCCGGCCGACACAAGGTCGCCATCCGACACCCTTACTCCAGCGGGCACGTGAGTGCCTTCATTGACCCGACATGTCTTAAACGAGCACAAACCTGTCGGGTCACCCGGTTTCTCCGAAGTGCTGACGGTAGCCGCCGCCAGTACAGGCCCTGCTGATGGCTGAGTGGGCGGGAATCCCCTGGTTCCTGCCGACCGCAGCGAGCAAGCCGCTCAGGGTCTCCGGCCCTTCCTCGCTCATATGGTCGATGAGGAGCCGCGGGCAGACCGACGGTCCGGTGGTGGAAGCAGCGCTTTCCTCACGCCTCGTCAAAGGTTTCGAGCAGGCGCTCGTACGCCGGCTTCGGCCGCAGGGCCGCGTCCCACGGCAGGGAATCGGCCGTGCGCGGAGGATAGATCTCGGTGTCGGCGGTGGAACCGTACCTGTCGGTGAATCCCCATGTGGAGAACGATGTGCAGTTCGGCTCCTCCAGGCAGACCCGCAGCTTGCCCGCCATCTCATCAGCCTGGGTCTGCCGCCCGTCCTCCTCGTCCTCACCTATGGGGACGTCCATCTCCGACACCCGCGCCTGAACCCCCAGCTCCGCCAGATCCCGCACATGGCCGCGGAAGGTCTCCGGGTCGATGCGGTCGCCGGGTGCGTACTCATGGTTCTGGAAACCCACGCCGTCGATCGGTACGCCGCGTTCCTTGAGCCGCTTGACCAGATCGTAAAGGGCGTCCCACCGCTCGCCTTCCTCCTCGACCCCGTACTCGTTGAGGAACAGCCGTGCCTTCGGATCGGCCCGGTGGGCGGCCCTGAACGCCTCATCGATGTACTCCTCACCCATGGCCTCGAACCACGGGCTCTGCTCGGAGCGCAGACCGAGATCCCCGTCGGTGTAGCTCCTCTCGTCGTCGGACATGGGCTCGTTGACCACATCCCACTCCGCGACCTTCCCCTTGAAGTGCCCGGCGACCGTGGCGATGTGCCGGAGCATGGTCCGGCGCACCTCCTCGGGATCGTCGCTCTCCCGCATCCAGTGGGGCAGAGCCTCGTGCCAGACGAGGGTGTGCGCGTGCACCTTCATGTCGTTCGCGCGGGCGAAGCGTACGAGTAGGTCCGCGTCCCGGAAGTCGTAGACGCCCCGGCGCGGGTGGAGGAACTGCGGCTTGAACGCGTTCTCCGGAGTGAGCATGGAGAACTGGCTCCCCGCGAGCGCCCGGTAGCGTGAGTCGGTGAGCAGCGGGTTCTCGGCGAGGGCTGCGCCGACGTCGAACGGCCGCCCCACGTCTGCGGCCCGCGCACGCAGCGAGTCGTCGGACTGCTCCTGGCGCAGCTGCGGCGCCTTGATCACGCGAAGCGAGTCACCGCTCTCTGCCCGCGCGGCCAGCTGCGTCAGACGCCATCCCTCGCGGCGCTCGTCGTCGCCCGCGTCCGCCTCCAGACCGAACCAGACAGTGCCCTCGGCGAACACCCCCGGGTCCTGCACGGTTCCCAGCCGCCGCCCGTCGGCTTCCACGCGGAAGGTGTCGCCGATGCTCGACACGGCGAGCGTCACCGTCCCGGAGCAGCCGCAGTCGAAAGTCTTGGAGGTGGCCGGCTCATCGCCCTCACCGTCCCATATCTGTACTTTCACGCGCCCGTCGGCGGTCACGCCGAAGCGGAGTGAGGGCCGCTCCTGCCGCCACTCGTCGTAGATGACCGGTACCCGTCCGTACAGCCGCAGCCATGAACCGCCGACATCGTCACCCACACCGGACATCCGCGCGGTGACGGTGAAGTCGCCGTCGGACCTGAGATGCGGGCCGGCCAGGTTCAGCGGGGGGTTGGGCCGGCCGCCGGAGGAGTCCTGCTCCACGATGCGCCGATCCGTTGCGCTGACCCGCAGGGTGTCGTTCCGCGCGGTGGTGCCCGGCATCTGCGTCCAGTCGTGGTTCCGCAGCAGGTCTTCGCCGTTTCCGCCGCCCGCGCCTTCGCCCCGCCCCGTGCACCCGGCCGCCACCGCCATGACGAGCACCACGGCGGTCAGCCGCTGCCACGTCCCCCCACCAAGGGCCACGGTCCCTCCCACTCCCTCGTCCGAGACGAGATCAACATCTCGGAACCGGAGCACAGTTCATCACACCGGAGGCCGGGACAGGTCGCGGCGAAACCGCGCCAGGACGCCGCCTGATTCGGCCGGTCTCTATGCCTTGCGGGCGCTACGGAGTTCATCCAGCACCAGACGGTGCGGCTCGGCCCGGACCAGGGCCTTGGAGCACTCCGTGAACGGGCTTCGCGAGGGTCGACCGCTAGACGGCCGACTCCGAGCAGGTCACTGGAGTCGCGCTCGGAACTCATGTGCTCCGTGGCCTCAGTGCCTGTGCGTGCCGGACTCGGCGGGCGGAGAGACGATGCCGCTGTCGCGGAGAGCGACCGGCAACTCCGGCGAGGTCACCGAAGGCTTCGTCGGAGGCGTTCGGGTGGCTGTGACCGCCCACGGCGTGCGGCGCTGCGGCCGTGAGCCGGTCGTCGCCGTGACCGCCTCTTCCGCTCAGCGGTGGCGGAGCGACCGGGGGGAAGTGCCGAGAAGCACGAACGGCAAGGAGCGGGTTGGCATCCTCGCCACTTCTTTGCCGCGTGCTCGCGTAAGCACACGTCACGTCCGACCAAGACAAGGACTCAGTCGCTTCGGTCGCTTGCGTCGCTCCCATGGGGGCCGAGCGGCACGGGGTGCTGGCCTTCCCCCGAGCTGGACGAGGGGGACGGGGAGAGCCGAAGCAGGGGGGTGGCTGTCTTCTCGTAGCGGGTGGCCAGGACCATGTCGGGCCTGGTGCGGGGCCGTCCAGGAGCCGGCAGCGGCCGTCCGAGGTCAGGTGGATCTTTGTGGTCGGTCCGCCGCGGGAGCGGGCCGATGGCATGGTCGGCCACTTCGCCGGGCGGAGCCCCTTCTTGCGGGCCCCGGCGGCGTGCCGGTGGGCGCGCACGCTCGTGGAGTCCACCGACGGCCCAGTTGAGCGCAAGCCTGGTCGTGCACGTCCACGTCGGTCAGGCGCGCTTGACGCTCCTGCGGGCAGCGACGATGGCCGCGGGTGCGGCCGCGAGGGCGAGGGTGCCGCAGAGGGCGGCGAGGATCGGGTAGCTGGTGGCGGCGACGACGATGCCGGAGGCGAGGCCGGCGACGGCGCCCGCGAGGGCGATCGCCACGTCGACGAGTCCCTGGACCTTGGCGCGGGTGGCCAGGGGTGTGCTGCTGGTGACGATCGTGGTCCCGGTGACCAGGCCGAAGCTCCAGCCGATGCCCAGCAGGATCAGGGCGAGGGTGATCAGGGGCAGGGAGTGGCCGGGTGCGAGGGCGGCGACCACGCCCGCGGTGAGCAGGGTGCCGGCCGTGACGACGCTCATCGCGCTGGCGCCGAAGCGGTCGACGAGGCGGCCGGCGAGTGGCGAGGGCAGGTACATGGAACCGGTGTGCAGGGCGATGACGAGGCCGGACGCGGCGGTGCCGAATCCGTGGGCGTGCATGTGGATGGGCGTCATGGTCATCACGGCGACCATGACGAGCTGGCTGAGGACGAGGACCACGACGCCGACGAGCAGGCCGGGGCCCGACCGGGAGAGGGAGTCCGCCGGAGCGCTCTCGACCGAGGCCGCGGGCAGGCTGCGGGCGAGTGTCAGCGGGTCCGGTCGCAGCCGGATCAGGAGGGTGAGTGCGGCCAGTGTGAAGGCGGCCGTGGAGAGCAGGAAAAGGCCGGTCGGTTCGGGAAGGTGGAGCGCGGTCGCGAGGTGCCCGGTGGGGGCTGCGAGCAGAGGTCCTGCGATGCCGCCGGCGGTGGTGGCGACGATGACGGTGGAGGTGGCGCGGGCGCGCTGGTGGGGCGCGGCGAGGTCGGCTCCCGCGTACCGGGCCTGGAGGTTGGAGGTGGTGCCGGCGCCGTACAGGAAGAGGGAGACGAACAGCAGCACCGGGTTTCCGAGTGCGGCCGCGACGACGACACCCGCGCCGCCGAGGGCACCGGTGAGGTAGCCGGTGACAAGGCCGGGGCGGCGGCCGTGGCGTTGGGAGACGCGTCCGATGACGACGGCGGCGACCGCGGAGCCCGCGGTGAGCAGGGCGATGGGCAGACCGGACAGCGAGGTGGTGTGCAGCATCTGCCCCGCCAGGAGCCCGGCGACGGTGACACCGGCCGCGAGTCCGGCGCCGCTGAGGACCTGGGAGACGAGGAGCACGGTCAGAGTGCGCTTCTGCACCGTGGATATGGAGACGGTCGGGGCGGTGGTGAGCGGCGTGTCGGTGGAAGTGGCGGGGTGCGCGTGGCGCATGGGGTCCTCGCTTTCGGTGTGCCGGAAGGCCTGGCGGCAGGGCCCCCGGCGGGGCGATGACCGTCAGGCGACCGGAAGGTAGGCGCTTGAGGGGAGTGGGCGGGCGGATTGATCCGTGACACGGTCCGGTTGGCGCTCGTCGTCGTGGTCGAGGGCCATCGCGCCGTCCGGGGAGGCGGTGAGGTGCCGGTCCAGGACGAACCGTCCCCGGGAGACCTCGGCGCCGAGGGCGGTGAGGACCGGGCGCAGGACGTGGTCGAGGGCGAGGACATGGGCCGGGCTGCCGCCGGTGGCCAGGGGAAGCACCGGTTTCCCGGCGAACGCGTGCTGGGGCAGCAGGTCGACGAAGACCTTGAGCAGGCCGGAGTAGGCGGTCTGGTAGACGGGGGTGGCCACGACGAGGGCATCTGCCTCGTCGACCAGGGTCACGGCGCGTGCGTGGGACGCGTGGTGGGTGTCCGCGGCGAGCATTGGTGTCGCGGGCAGGCCGCGCGGGGCGAGTACGTGGGCCTGGTGGCCGCGGGCCCGCAGGGTCGCGGCGGTGTGCTCGGCCAGGAACGTGGTACGGGACGTACGGGAGGGGCTGCCGGACAGGGCGAGGACAGTGGCCACGGGGACTCCGCGGGGACTCCTCGGGGACTCCTCGGAAACCCCTGAAGGAACAAGGGGACTTGAAGGGTGCGGGTGCGGGTGCGGAAGGCCGACGGGGCTGGGCCGTCGTCCGCCCTGCGTCAGCTCTGGCTGGTGGGCATGTCGTAGGCGTCCGCGATGAGTTCGGTGGAGCGCAGCCGGCCCTGGATGTCGTGGCCGACGCTGCAGATCATGAGTTCGTCTGCGCCGGAGTCCCGCTGGACCTGGTTGAGGTGGGCGGTGACCTGCTCGGGGGTGCCGTGCGGGACGTGGGTCAGCCAGCTGTCGACGGCCTGGCGTTCCTCGGCGTCGTAGGCGTAGGCGTCGACTTCCTCGGGGGAGGGCAGCAGGTAGGACTTGCGCTGGAACATGCGGAGCATGGCGTGCGCGAGGGTGCCGGCCTGGCGGCGGGCCTCGCGTGCGTCGTCGGACGCGGCGACGGTGAAGCTGACCAGCGTGTACGGCTCGGCCAGTGCCTTGGACGGGGTGAACCGCTCGCGGTAAAGGCGCAGGGCGGCCGCCACGTCGCGGGGGTTGAAGTGCGCGGCGAAGGCGAACGGCAGGCCGAGCTTGGCGGCGAGCTGAGCCGAGTAGCCGGAGGAGCCGAGCAGCCACACCGGCAGGTGGCCTGCGGCCGGGGTGAGGCCGTTGTGGCGGCCCTGGGCGGGGCCGGGGACGGCGTAGACGCGGTCGGCGTAGGGATGCCCGGTGGGGAAGTCGTCGCCGAGGAAGTGCAGGAGTTCGGCGACCTGCTGGGGGAAGTCCTCGGCGTCGCTCGCGCCGCGGCGCAGGGCGGCGGCGGTGGCGTGGTCGGTGCCGGGGGCGCGGCCGAGCCCCAGGTCGATGCGGCCGGGGGCGAGGGCGTCCAGCATGCCGAACTGTTCGGCGACGACCAGCGGCGGATGGTTCGGCAGCATGATGCCGCCCGCGCCGAGCCGCAGTCTGCTGGTCTCCGCGGTGAGCCGGGCGAGCAGGACGGGCGGGCTGGAGGTGGAGACGCCGGGCATGGCGTGGTGCTCGTTCATCCAGTAGCGGGTGAAGCCGCGCCGGTCGGCGAGCCGGGCGAGTTCGACGCTGCCCGCCAGCGCTTCGGCGGCGGTCTTGCCGGTGCCGGTCAGGGCGGAGTCCAGTACGGACAGGGGCGCGGGGGCGGAGCCGTGGCGGGTACCGCGGATCGGGTCGGTCATGGTGGTGCGGTCCTTCGTTCTCCAGGGGCGCGGGGCGGCGCCGGGCGCCGGCCGACCGTCGCGGCAGGTCCGCGCCGGCCGGCGCCCGGAGTGTGTGCCCTACGTATGTGTGTGGGTCAGCCGCGGACGCCGAAGTCGACGCGGTCGCTGAGACCGGCGGCGGCGAAGGCGGCCACGAGGTGGTCGCGGCCCTCGGTGAAGTGCGCCCAGCTGTCGTAGTGCACGGGGACGACGCGGCCGGCGTCGAGGATCTGCGCGGCATCGGCGGCCTGCGCGCTGTCGAGGACGATCAGCTCGTTGTCGAAGAGCTCGGTGAAGCGGGGTGCTCCGGCGAACAAGAGGGCGGTGTCGATGGGGGCGAAGCGCTCGGCGATCTCCTTGACCGCGTCGAGGGAGGCGTTGTCGCCGCTGACGTAGACGGTGGGCAGGCCCTCGCCGGTCAGGACGAACCCGACGACCTCGCCGCAGATCGGCTCGACCTCCTCGCGCTTTCCGGGACCGTGGATGGCGGGCACACCGGTCACGGTGATCGTGCCGGAACCGCCGTCCCGGCGTTCGAGCTCGACCGACTGCCAGTCCGCGAGGCCGGTGGCCGCCTCGCCGAGACGCTCCCCGCCGCCTGGCGTGGTGAGCGTCAGCGGGACGTCGGCGAGCAGAGCCCGGCCGGAGACGTCGAGGTTGTCGGCGTGCTCGTCGTGCGAGAGCAGCACCACGTCGACGCGGCCGAGATCGGCCGGGCTGCCGTCGGCCGCCGCCGTCTTGGTCAGCACCACGGCCGGCGCCTGCTGGTCGCCGGGTCCGTCGAAGGTCGGGTCGGTGAGAAAGCGCAGGCCGCCGTACTCGAAGAGGGCGGTCGGGCCGCCGAAGACGCGGACGGGGAACGGAGCGGTCGGCAGGGTCGGGGAAGACATGAAAAGAGTTCCTCACGGATAGATGAATCAATAACCGTGATGAGACTGTACGGGGGTATCACGGATGGATGCAAGCCGTACCATGAGAGGTATGGAAGAGTTCGTGACCGAAGAGGACCCCCTGCCCCCGGCACCGGGCGAGGCGGAGCACCCCGCCCTGGCCCTGGCCAACAGCGCCATCGCACTACCCGGCGGGCACACGGCCGACCTGCTGGGCGCCCCGGCGCGGGCCGAGCAGTGGCTGATGCGGCGCGACCTCGCCCCGGAAGACACCGGCATGGCCGAGACATGTGCGACGCAGCTGCGCTCACTGCGCGAGCAGATCAGGTCGCTCCTGGCCTCCCGGGTCGCCGGCCACGCGGCCCTGCCCGCGGCCGTCACGGCCATCAACGACGCGATGACCCGCGTCCCCACGGCGTCCCTGCTGATGTGGGACGAGAAGACCGGGCCCTACCGCACCGCACCCCACCCCACCACCGCGATCGTCGAGCACGCCCTCGCGGTCATCGCCGCCGACGCCGCCGACCTGCTCACGTCCCCCGACGCGGACCGCCTGACCGCCTGCGCCTCCCCGCCCTGCAACCGCTTCCTGCTCAAGCACGGCCGCCGGCAGTGGTGCTCCACCCGCTGCGGCGACCGCGTCCGCGCCGCCCGCGCCTACGCCCGCCGCACCCACGCCCCGGCGGAATAGGCCCGCACACCACTGCGTGGAAGGGCCGGGTCCCCTGGCCGGCCCGCGGGAGGCCGGGTCCCCTGGCCGGCCCGCGGGACCGGCCCGCACCCGCACCCGCACCTGCTTCTGCTTCTGCTTCTGACAGCGCTTCGCCTCGCCCCATGGCGGCGGGGCGAAGCGACCGGACCCGGAGCGGCCGGCAGTGGTCTCATCGAGTGGGCGTCCCCCGGTCGTTCACCCCGCGTCCGGCCGGGGCCGCAGGCCGAGCAGGACGTCCTGGACGAGATCGGCGCTGCGCCTGACCGCGTCGTCGCCGAAGCCAAGGAAGTGCCGGTAGTGGATCGGCGCGTAGAAGAGGTCGACCATCACGTCGGTGGGCACGTCGGAGCGGAGCTGCCCGGCGGCGACCGCGGAATCCAGGCGGGCCCGGCACTTCGCGATGCTGGGTTCGAGGATCGTTTCGCGGAACGCCTTCATCAGCGCGGGGTCGTTCTGGGCCTCACCCAGGACGCCCTTGAAGGCCTCGCTCATCCTGCCGGTGATCAGCCGCTGGCTCACCGCGGTGATCTGGGTCGTGAGGTCGGCGGCGATGTCACCGGTGTCCGGGTAGTCGAAGTCGTCGCCGAGCTCCTCGTTCATCGCCTCCAGTACCACCGCGCCCTTGGAGCTCCACCAGCGGTAGATGGTGGGTTTGCCCACGCCGGCCTGGGCGGCGATGGCCTCGATGGTCAACTTCGCGAAGCCCTTGCGGCGCACCAGGTCGAACGCCGCGTCGAGGATCGCCCGGCGGGCGCGCTCGCTGCGCCGTTCACGGTTCGGGTCGGGGGTCATGGCGCTCACTCTACCGCTCGCGTGACGTTACGTTCCGTTTTGACAAGACGCTCGGGATGCCCTAGCTTCCGGTGGCGTTACGGAACGTTTCGTAACGCAGCCGTGCGGAGACCGGTGCCGGTCCCCCGCCGAGACAGGGAGAGACATGTCCAGCAACGAGAGCGCGGCCACCGCGGGGCGCATCGAGAAGATCGCCACCACGCCGGACTGGTACGCGCCGTACCGGATATCGCAGGCCGTCCGCGCCGGGGGCTTCGTGTACGTGTCGGGGCAGGCCGGCTTCGACGAGGACGGGACGACCGTCGGGGGCGGGTTCCTGGCGCAGGGGCGGCAGGCGTTCAGGAACGTCGGACGGGTGCTGGAGGCGGCCGGCCTGGACTTCGCAGACGTGATCAAGGTCGGCATCTTCGTACGGGACATGGCGACGAACCTCCCGCACGTGATCACGTTGCGCGGCGAGTTCCTGGCCGAGCCCTACCCCGCCGACACCCTCGTCGAGGTCGTCTCGCTGGCCCGGCCCGACTGGCAGATCGAGGTCGAGGTCATCGCGCTGGACCGGAGCGCCGCATGAGCGCCGGGGTCGTGACGGGACGGGCGCGGTACGCGGCAGTGCCGGAAGAGGGGGCGGGAGTGCGGGAGTTGCTGGAGCCATACCGGGCGGGGCGGCTGGAGCTGGCGAACCGGGTGGCGATGGCCCCGATGACGCGGGGCCGGGCCGACGACGTGACGGGGGTGCCGAGCCCGCACGCGGCAACGTACTACCGCCAGCGCGCCGGAGCCGGGCTGCTGATCACGGAGGGCGTGTACGTCAACGCGCTCGCCAAGGGCGGCCCCGGCATCCCGGGTCTGGTGACCGACGCGCAGACGCGTGGCTGGCGAGAGGTGACGGACGCGGTGCACGCCGAGGGCGGCACGGTCTTCGCCCAGCTGTGGCACGTGGGCCGGATGACCCACCCGGTGACGCTGCCGGACGGCGAGCTGCCGGTAGCCCCGTCGGCCGTCGCCATCGAAGGAAAGCAGATCTTCACCCGGGAGGGGCTGCTCGACCACGTGACCCCGCGGGAGCTGACGGTCAGTGAGATTGCCGAAACCGTGCGGGACTTCGCGTCCGCGGCCCGGCGTGCGATCGAGGCCGGTTTCGACGGCGTGGAGATCCACGGCGCGAACGGTTACCTCATCCAGCAGTTCATCGCCGACAACACCAACCTGCGCATGGACGCGTACGGCGGCTCGGTCACCGGTCGTCTGCGGTTCGCGACGGAGGTCGTCGAGGCGGTCGTCACCGAGGTCGGCGCGGACCGCGTGGGCCTGCGCATCTCGCCGGACAACGCCGAGAACCAGCTCGCCGAGACCGACGCACCCACCACGTACCGTGCGCTGGTCGACGCACTGGACCCGCTGGGCCTGGCCTATCTGCACGTGCTGGAGAACGGCGCGTACGGAGCCATCGCGGACCTGCGGACGCGCTGGTCGGGAACGCTCGTCGCCAACACGAACGGCCCGGCGCCGAGCAGCCCCGCCGCGGGGGCGCGGCTGGTGCGGGACGGGCACGCGGACGTGGTCGCCCTCGGCCGCCTGTTCATGACCAACCCGGACCTGCCCGCCCGCCTTGCCAACGGCACCCCGCTCGCGGGGCCGCCGACGGAGCACCTGTACGGGGGAGGAGCGGAGGGGTACATCGATTACCCGGCCGCGGCGCACCCCGAGGTCCCGTCAGTCGCGTAGTCGCCCGGTGTACGGCACGCCCTCCCACACACGCGGCGAAGTACTGGCAGAGGGCTGGTGCGGTGCGGGGTGCGGGTGCGGGCCCGGGTGTCACGAGAAGGCGAGTTCGGCAACTTTGGGAAGACGATGCGCGCCATGGGGAAGCCGTTGCGCTCCGTGACGCGTTGGCCGGTCCCGTGTCGGGTCATGGGGGCCTCGGTGCCGAACGCGGCGAGCAGGACGCGCTGCGGCGCGCGCTTCCCGTACGCGACGCGCATGGCCGCCAGTGGGCGCTCCTGCGCGCCGCCTACCAGGGCCCCCGAGCGCCGTCGTCTTTCTGGACGACGGCACTCGGCACGGCCGGGGCCCGCAGGTAGCACGGCCGGGGCCCGCAGGTGCTCATCGTGAGTCGGCTCAAGGGCCACGGCACCGCAGCTAGCGTCGGCCGCGTAGGAGTGAGCCGAGGAGCAGACCTGCGCCCACACCGATCAGGGCTCCGGCCGATGCCCGCCATGCCGGCGACGCTCCCGCGACGGGCGCGGCCGGTGGGCTGGGGGCGGCCGGTGGGCTGGGGGCGGCCGTCGAGCGGGGCGGTGGTCCGGCAGCGACGGCGCGAGCGTGTTCCTCGGCCACGATGGCCAGGAAGCGGCGGCCGACACGGCTTCCGGACGAGCCGGCGATCCACGAGGCGTGAGCCCTGTTCCAGTAGTGCCGCCCCGCCTCTCCGGTGAACATTCCGCCCAGCATGTCCCGCAGCAGGCTCTCGCGGATGGTCCCGATCTCGAAGCCCATCCACGCGTAGTTCATCATGAGGTCGGCATAGACATGCCGCTTCTGCTCCTGCGGATCGGTGATGTCCGTGTCGCCCCAGACGGGTTGGTAGAGCGCCATGTCGTCGAGCTCCAGCCGGACCAGCTCAAGGTAGTAGCTGCGGATTCCCTGGACCTGCTCCGCCCTGGCCTGCCGGTTCTGAACGATCAGGGAAACGGCCACACCGGCCAGCGCCAGGGCCGAGACGATCGCCGAGGTGAACCCGTACGCCGCGCCGATGTCACTGAGCCTGTTCCAGTCCACTTCCCTAGATCCGACGATCTTCTCCAGGGCGAGAGGTGACAACAGCACCACTGTCAGCGCGGTCGCCGCGGCTACGGCCACGCCCACCTTCCTGCCAATCCGGCGGGCCTCCGACACCGCAGTCGCGGATCGATGACGACGTATCAGGTCACTCACCCCCAGGCTGGCCCGTCCCCGTGACAGGCCGAGCCTGGGGCAGCCTAATCCGTACTTGAGGACGTTCCGAGGGACCGAGTGGATCTCGGGAGGTTCGAGTGCCGGATCGTGACATCTCGGGGCAGCGGGCAGCCGGGCCGATGACGCCTCAACGTGGACCGGGTGCGCCTCCCGCTTCGCCGGGCGGGGCGGGTCCCTCGGCGCCGCGCCGAGCCGAGCGCCCACCACGACGGACTCGGCCACCTCGCACAGCAGCCGCTCCCCTGGTCTGCCGGGCGGACGGCCCTTCCTCGTCCCGGCCGCCGGGCCGGCCGCCGGTGCCGGATCGGCGGCAAGCGGAATCATCCGGGCGTCATTCGGACCTGTCCGGGCAGCATGGCGTCTGAGCTGGGGGTTCTCCATGCCGCGGTGCCGATTCTCGCGAGAGTTGCGGGGCTGACCCTCCTATACCGCAAGGTGCGGTCCTGACGCGGACGGACCGTGTCTTCCCCGGCCTTGGAGTTCAACGTGAACAGTCTCGACACCCGTACCGCCGTGCTGCTGCTGGCGGGTGCCGGCGGTACGTACATCGCCTTCATGCACCCCGCGGTCGGGCCCGCGCTCCTCGTGGGCCTGGCCGTCGTCGGCCTGCTGCACACCCTGCTGCGGTGACCTTGTGCAGCAACCGATCGATTTCCGAACGCCCCGCCGGGCCGTGTGCCGTGGCCCATCGTTCCGCCGACGAGGCCGAAGACGTCCGCGCCGCCTACGCGGAAGGCTCCGTGCCGTCGCCGCCCTCGCCCACGACCACCGCGCCCGACGCACCCGCCGCGCCCACCGCACCCGCCGCGGCGCGATCCGCGCTGGCCTCACCGGTCCGCTGTCCGGCCAGCAGTCGCCCGGCGAGCAACACCGCACAGGCCCCGAGGGTCAGCAGCCCGCCGGCGAGGAACGTGCCGCGTACGCCGGCGAGCGGCAGGACGAGTCCCCCGAGTGCGGCGCCCGCCGCGATACCGGCGTTGTAGGAGCCGGAGTTGGCCGCCAGCGCCATATCGGTGCGGCCCGGCGCGCAGTGCAGCATCGCGTTCTGGGTCGTCATGAACACCGGCCCGATGGCACCGCCCATCAGCACCAGGAACCCCACCGCCGCCACAGGGTCGGTGCCGGCCGCGTGCAGGCCGAGCATTCCCACAGTCTGGGAGGCCACGGCAGCGGCCAGCACGGCCCGCGGGAAACGGTCCAACAGCAAGCCGGTGACAGTCACCCCCGCCACGCACGCGACACCGAACACCGACAGCAGGGCGGTGACCGCGCTCGGGGAGAACCCGCTCACGTCGTCCAGGAACTTCGTGAGGTAGGTGTATCCCGTGAACGCCCCGGCAGCGGACAGGGTCCCGGCCGCCAGCACGATTCCGAACCGGCGGGCGTCGGGACTTGTCCCGTAGGCGGCGGGTTCCTCTTCCGGACGCGAGGTCGGCAGCAGCAGGGCGATCGTCAGCAAGGAGCCGAGCCCCAGAGCCGCCGGCATGGCGACGGGCACCGGCCAGCCGTTGCGCTGACCCAGCCAGGTCCCCAGCGGAACGCCGAGCACGAGGGCGAGGGAACCAGCGACGGACAGCGCCCCGACCACGCGGCCCCGCACCGCGGGGGCGAACAGGCCCACCGCGACCGGCCCCATCACGGCCCAGAACAGCGCCTGGGCGAGCGCGGTCAGCAGCCGTGCCACGAGGAGCAGCCAGTAGGAAGTCGCCAGGGCCGCAACCAGACTGGCCACGACCAGGACGGCCAGCACCCCCGTGAGCACATGGCGTCGGGGCACCGCGCGCATGACGTGGGCGAGCGGCACGGACGCGACGGCCACCGTCACGCCGTAACCAGTGACCAGGAGACCGACCGCTGACACCGGCACCCGCAGGCTTTCGGAGATGAGCCCAAGAAGGCCGATCGGCAGGTTCTCCGCGGTGTTGAAGGTGAAGGCGGCCAGCATCAGGGCTACGAGCACCGCCCACCTGTGCCATGGAGCCGGCTGCGCCGTGACCACACGCTTGTTGCCGGATCGCATGTGTTGCGCCTGTTCCCTCGCACCGACCATGGGGCACCTCATCGGGCCCACCGGTCCCGGCGCAACCGAATTTCCGGCAATACCCGCCGCAGCGGGGTGGCCGGCCGGGCTCCAGGCAGCGCTCTCGTGCCGGGCAATTCGAAGGCGGCCATGGTCACCGCTGCATAGGCTCCCCTGCATGCCGAGTTCGGAACTTCAGCGGATCAACGCCTTCCTGTCCGCCTTCGCCCGCCGCCAGGCCGGGCACGTCGTCGACGTACCGGGCGGCTTCGCCGTCTATGACGACGCCTTCGCCCATTCCCGTGCGAACAACCAGGTGGTCATCGATGCGGACGTAGATCCAGAGGCGCTGCCCGCGATCGCGGAGGAAGCACTGGGCCATCTGCCGCACCGACTGATCTCGGTCCTCGACCACGCGACCGGCTCGGCGTGCGCAGAGCGGCTGACCCGGGCTGGATACACCCACTCCGCCTATCTGGTCATGCTGCACACCGGCCCGGTGCCGACCGGCAGACCCGCGGATGAGGTGGACCTCGACGCGCTACGTGCTCCGCTCGCCCGGCGATGGCGGGATCTTCTTCCGGACGTCGACAACGAGGTCATACGCCACCTCGTCGACCGCCGCGAGGCCCGCCGGGACGGGGCCGACATCGTTCGCTTCATCGGTGCTCGCACGGAGGGAGGGGAAGTCGCCTCATGGGCCGACCTCTATATGGACCCGGCATCCGGCGTGGCACAGATCGAGGATCTGATCACGTCGCAGGACCATCTCAGGTGCGGCTATGCCGATGCGGTCCTGGCCACCGCTCTGCGCTCGGCTGTCGACGAACACTGCGGCACGCGGTTCCTGACCGCCGATGCGGCGGACTGGCCCCACCGCTGGTACGAGCGCCGCGGCTTCTCCGTCATCGGTCACACGCACTGCTTCGAACGCGGCTGATCGGGTGAAGCGCGCGTATGCGATGCCGCGGAGGCCGAGTCCGCACACGCCGGCCAGCTCGGCCACGCGCCCCACGGTCCAGTGATCTTCCACCGCACCGACTATGCAGCCTGACGTCACATGAGGGTCAAGAGCCGCACTCATGACCCGCAAGAGCGGACGCGCAGGCCGTAGCCGTACGCCAGCGGCCCGGCATCCACGACCCGACCGGGCCGGGGAAGCTGCTGTTCGCGTTCTTCGCCGCGATGGCGGAGACCGAGCGGGAGAATGTCCGCGAGTCCACGCTCGAAGGGCTCGACACCGCGGCCCGCAAGGGAAAGCACGGCGGCCGGCCCCCGGTCATCACGGTCATCACGGTCATCACGGTCATCACCGACGACATGCTCCACGCCGTGCTGCGACGCCGCACAGGCGGCGAGTCCGTCGAGTCCGTCGAGTCCGTCGAGTCCGTCGAGTCCGTCGAGCAGATCCAACCCGACCTGATCATCCCCACTGGCGAGCGCAAGGGGCAGAGCCCCTCCGTCGCCGGCATCTGCCGGGCGCTCGCCGAACACGCCGAGCGGGAGGCGTACCCGTAGACCGTCGAACAGGCCCACACCGACTTCGCCGCCTTCCAGGCCGGCGACGTTCCCCGGCCCCGCCCGAACGCGGCGGCGCTCAGCTCGTGACCACGATCGTTCGCACCGGGATTTCCTGTACGCCGACTACTCACACCCGGAGTGGGGGAAAGGACGCTCTCGGTGTGCGGCCAGCTCGTTCAGGCCGAAGTCCGAGCTAGGGTCGCGCCACACCGAGTGGGCATGGTTGCCGTTCCGCTGGGTGTTGTTGTACTCGATGAGGATGCTGGGGCCTTGCACTCGGTAGTAGTGCGGTTCGCCCTCGTCGGTATCGCCCGCCCAGCCGACGTGGACCTCGTCGAGCACGGAGTCACGGGCATAGTGGGCGTCGTGTGCCGCGGAGAGGTCCCGCGGGGCCCGGCCGGTGTAGCGGGTGAGCAGCCGCCTCAGCAGATGGCGTTGCTCCTCCCCCAGGTCCCGTGCGCTGATGCCCTTGGGAGGGATGGTGATGGCCACGAGCGCGTGGTCGGCATCGGTGTAGCCGCTGCTCGCCTCCGCCTGACGGTCGATGTCATCGACGAGTTCGTCCAGCGTGGGGTCGGAGAAGCGTCCCCGCCACAGGTCCCGCAGGTGCATCATCGTGTCGCCGTGGCGTACTCGGGGTCGGTTGCCGGAGACGATGTTGGACATGGCCGACGGGTGGAGCAGCGCCTGCCGGAACTGGTATGCGTCGAATGTCCGGATCAATTGGCGTGCGGCGTCCTCGGCGCCCTGGAGGGGGCACAGGGTGCTTCCCAGTAGCTCGACCCTTGCCGGGTCGGCACCCATGAAAGAGGGGGTCGCCGCAGCGAGCCGACCGTCGATCACCAGGTAGTTCAGTGAGATGTGGTGGCCACCGAACCGCCAGGCCCAGATGCGGTCCCTTCCAGGGCGGCCGAAGAGCCTGAGCCAGTACAGGCCGGGGTCACGCCCGCGCCGGCGGCCCCAGTGGGACCCCCATCCCTCGACCTGGTCCAGGACGTTCTCCAGGCCCATCACCGTGGACACGATGGCGAACCCTTCGGTGGACAGCCCGCTGGCGACCATCTGCATCGCCAGGCTCTGCTGGTGGGCGTTCTGGTCGCGGAGAGCGAGTCCGCCGTGCTCCGTCGGCGTGAAGAACCACCGCAGCCTTTCCGTCTCCACGGCCGGATCGAGCGGGGAGGCATACGCGGCGATGGGCAGTTGGTCGTCGTTCAGGGCGCTCAGCCAAGCCATGGCGGCACTGGCCATGCCAGCTGCGGCCTTCTCCCGCGCCCGCGCCATGGCACCGGTCGCCGAACGGCTGTCGTCACTGGTCACGCGGGCTCCAAGCCTTGACGACGTCCAGTATCGCCGCAAATCGTGGCCCTTATACGCACTTCGGGGAACCGGGGGTCCACCCGGTCTGTCTATCGATGCAGGGGTTCGCGGGCGAAGGGACGAACGGGTGGTTCTCAATACCGTGGCGATCGGTCTATCCGTACTGGCGCTGCTGAGTTCGACCTACTTCGCCTTCCAGCAGGTGTCGTCCATGAAGCGCGCCAACTACCTGCCCGCGTACCTGGCGTTGCTCAATGACTTCCGGTCGCCGACGTTCCATCAACACCACAGGTACGTCATCCAGCGGCTCGGGGCCGAACACGACCCTGATCTTGGTATTTCCGGCCTGCCCGCGGAGGCTCAGGAGGCCGTCTACGACGTCGCCTTCTTTCTGCACAACTTCGTGATCCTGAAGAGGCTGGGCATCATCGACGACCGCTACTTGCGGACGCTCAATGACAGAGTCGTCCGCACGTGGGAGGCGATTGGCCCGTTCGTGCGGCGCGAACGCGAGCTGGTCCCGCTCCCTCACCTGCTGCAGATCCTGGAGGACTATGCCGCAGCTGCCGCCGCCCTCCCACCCGACTCGGGCCGGAGCCTGCTCCGGCCCTGATCGATCAGGGGAGTCTTCTTCGGACCGACTCCACGTCGATCTCTCCGTTGGCATGTCTGCTCCGTCAGCGGATTCTGACGGCCGGCGACGCGACTCGCTGTTCGCCCGTCCCGGTCCGGCCCGCCGGCCCGAGTCGCCGGGCGAGGACCGGACAGCCCGGCGCCGGAGCCGCGGCCCGGCCTTCGTCGCCCCGGCTGTCCGACCGTGCGCGGCGTCCGACGGCCCTGTCGTGATGATCTCCGCCGGCGCCCGGATGAGGTCGTCTACGCACCCCCGCTCCAGGGAGCGGGATGCGGCGCGGGGGCGTCGGCACTGATGACCACGGTGCCGGTGATCTTGTCAGCGAACGTCTGGGACTTGTCGTCCCAGCTCGCCCACAGCCAGCCCAGGCAGAACGCCGGGTAGTTGAGGAACTGGCAGAGCCGGCGGGCGAAGGCCAGGGGGCCGCCGGGCGCAAGCCCGTCGGAGGTGCGCATGACGCGGATGCCGAGGGCCGTCTTGCCCACGCTCTGCCCGGTACGGCCCTCGCGGACCGCCTGCACGATACAGGCGCCGATCGCGTAGGCCGCGGCCGCGTACCCCAGGTACAGGTCCAGGCCCTCGCCGGAATTGCGCTCGCCGGTCAGCTCCGCGATCCCCACGAGGATCCACATCGGCCCGAAGTTGATCAGGCAGTCCAGGAGGAACGCTTCCGCCCGCTGCCACCACCCCGCATACGGCATGTACTCCGGGTTCTGGGGATGCGGGTACTGCGGGTGGGGGTACTGGGAGTACTGGGGGTACTGGGGGTGGGGGGACTGGGGGTGGAGGTACTGCGGGTGGGGGTACTGCTGCGGGGCCCCGGGTATCGGTTGTGCTGCCGGATAGCCGTACGGCACTTGGGGCGTGCCTTCCGGGGGCTGCTGGGGATAGGGGTGGCTCACGTCACAACTCCTGGCCATCGCGCACGCGTGACACAACGTCACCTGTCGGTCACTCAGGCTACAAAGGCGTTCACCGTGGCACTCCAGCGGGCCCCTCGGTCTCCTTGACCTCCTCGGCTTCCTTCACCTCCTTGACCTCCTCGGCCCCGGTGCGGCGAGGACAGCCGGTCACGGACTCCGCGTGATCGCGATGTATCGCCCCAGCATGGGCCGGAACTTCCGCTGCCGGCGGGTCGCCTTCGCAGACGTCGTCCCGGACGATGCCCGGGCGCGGTGGTTAGCGCATCCTCGACGTACCGCCTCTCCAGCAGTTGGGCATGTCGGGCGGTAGGACCTGTCGGTGTCGTAGACCCGGTCGCGCAGCAGCCGCTCGTCGTCACGGTCCATCCGTTCGGGCCTGCAAGTGTGCTGACCGTTCGGGTCTACACGCCGTGTGCTGACGCTTTTCGGCCGCCCCCCGGGAGCGGTGAACGTTCTCCGGTCCGGTCACGTCCAAGGAACGAGACGTCTGCTGCCGCTCAGGTCAACCGGGAAGCCACATGCCTATCAGGACATCACCTACTGTCGGTCCGCGTGCTGGGGCGGTCTTGTCCGCCGTCAGCCTGTTGGCCGTTGCCGGGTGCGGCGGGCACGGAGCAGCCGGGAGCAGCGATACGGACGTGCTCGCGGAGCGGGCCCGGCGCGTTGCCGCCGCTTGGGACGGCTCGAACGCGAGCACCGCGTGGCGGGAGGGCTATGACCCCGTGGCGGAGGAAGTACAGCTGCCACGGGGTGGCCTGCGCAGTCCTGCCGACAGGAAGGCTTTTGAGGACAGGAACTTCGTGCTGCGCGGCACGTTGGCCGGCAGCGGGCCGAGGGAAGGGGCGATCACCTGGTCCGCGGGCGCTGCTTCGACTCGGCCGCTCATGGATGCCGGCACCGCGTACCGTGCCCTGGCCCGTGACCGCCGCGGTGGCGGGCCACACCTGACGGTGACCGGGGCGAAGCTCAGCACGATGCGGATGGCAACCAGCCGGGGGCCGGCGACGGTGCCGGCTTGGGCCTTCGAGCTGGCCGGCTATGCCTCGCCGCTCAAGCGGGCCGCTGTCACTGCCACCACGCTCCCCTCCCCTCCGACCCCTCCGATCAAACCGGCTGCTGACGTCCCCGGGTATCCGGTCGACCGGCTGGTGGAGACAGCTGCTGACGGCCGGTCGGTGACGGTCATCGCTCTGCACGGAGCCTGTGACGACGGAGCCGTGGTGAAGGTGCTGGAGACAAGCGGCAGTGTCGTGCTGTCGGCGTCCGTGAAAGGCCACCGAGCAGAGGCGAACTGCACCAAGCAGGCCCGGATGCGACACGTCACCGTGCAGCTGAAACGCCCCGTGGACGACCGTCTGCTTCTGGACGCGCACACCGGACGCCCCATCGTCTCCAGGGGAACCGGTGGGACCGCGTAGGGCACCCATTGCACGGCACGATGCCCGGCGGGGGCAGTGCCGCGACCTCCCGTGCCCTGTCTTGATTTCGGTTCCTGTCAGGGCCTGCTTCGACGAGTGGGGGCTGCGTGTGCCGGACATCCGGGACGTGTACCGGCTGGTGGGCGAGCACTATGGGCTGAGTCTTCCCCGCAGGACGATCGCCGACATGGAGCTGGCCGGAGTGTTCACCTCCCCGCGCGTGTACGCCAGCGGGGAACCGAACCTCAGATACGGCAACCTCCGCGTGCCCTGACTCCGGGCTGCGCCCCGCGATAGGCATTCGGCTCCTGCCGGAGCGGTACGGATGGGTCCTGTAGCCGTGGGCCAGGCGGCGAAGGAGCCGCAGCAAGCCGTGGTTCCGCTCGACCGCGCGGTATTGGACGGCGCTAACTCGTCCGAGTGGCGGTGGCACCGGCTGGCGGGTCTGGTCGCCCGGCGTGCGCCGACCGTGCCCTGGAGGCTTGTGCACGGCCGGCGACGGCCGTCCATGCCGGGCGGTGGTCGGCGACGCCGGCCGCTGAGGGATGCGGTCCGGGGGCGAGGGCTGCGGGCCTGCCGCTGCCTGCACCGGCCGGGCAGCGCGACCGGATCAAGACCCCCGTACGTTGGGGACGGGGGACGCGGCGATCGCCGGTGTCTCCGGCGGCCCGCACCGGACCGCCACCGTACCGCCGAGCCGCCCGTCGCTGGCCCACCGGACCGCCGGGCCGCCGGACCACCGGACCGCCGGGCCGCCGGGCCGCCGGGCCGCCGGGCCGCCGGGCCGCCGGGCCGCCGGGCCGCCGGGCCGCCGGGCCGCCGGGCCGCCGAGATGGGG
>NZ_JBFAHX010000045.1:0-53663 GCF_040654435.1 Streptomyces sp. NPDC050703 | reverse complement strand
CTTCGGCGGGGCGGGGATGGTCACCGGGGTCCCCGAGGGTGTCCTCGCGCCGGTCACCCGCGTCAGCTCGGCGTCGCCCGAGCGCACCTGCGCGGCTCCCTGACAGGCGGTCAGGGAGGAGCAGCGGCCCCGGGACGGACTGCGACTTCGCCGGGGTCGGCGGCCTGGGTCGGTGAAGGAGCTTGAGTGCTATTACGGCGTAATAGCCGTCGAGGACGTGCTGGCCGGAGGCGAGTCGGAGCGGTCCGGCCTTCGTGGGAGTGGCGCGGTAGTTATTACGGCGTAATAGCCGTGGGGGAGTGGGCAGCGCTTCGGCGGGCGGCCAGTGTGACGTGGGAGAAGGGTGATCGGCGGTCAGCAACTTGGGCTAACTAGCGCGTCGGTGACGACTCTGGCACCACGCGTTAGTAAGGTGTCTTCCATGACTTCGCCAGCCACTTCCAGCGACCGCGAGAAGGTCGTCTCCAAACTGCCGGGATGGCTCCGGCAGACCCTCAAGGTCCGGGCCGCCCAGCACCGCGTCGAGATCCAGGTCGCCGTGGAGCAGGGCATAGAGGCCTGGACCCGCCTCGCCTCCAACCCGCCCGCCATCGACACCTCCGGTGCCGACTCCTTCTCGACCTTCCTGCCGCAGGGGCAGTGGGACACCTTCCGGGCGACGGCCGCCGACCGTGGCGTCTCCCTCATCCAGGGCCTCGCGCAGTCCGTGCAGCTGTGGCTGGACACCAACCCCGCCCCGCACATCGAGCGCCCCGCCATCACGCAGCGCATCGTGGTCTGCAACCAGAAGGGCGGCGTCGGCAAGACGGCCATCACCGCCGGTGTCGGGGAGGCCTTCGCCGAGGACTCCGACACGCTGTATCCCGTACGTGTCGCCAAGCAGCTCACGAAGGCGCTGCGGGCCAGTGGCAACGCCGGGGACGATGTTCCCGGTGACGACCCGCTGGACGTGGAGAACCTGCCGGGGCTCGGGCTGCGCGTCCTCCTCGTCGACTTCGATCCGCAGTGCCACCTCACCAATCAGCTCGGCGCGACGCCGCTGCCGATGAACGGCGACAGCCTCACCAACCACATGGCGGGCGACCCCAAGGGCGACTTGCGGGACCTCATCGTCTCCATCGAGAAGGAGTCCTTCGACGGGCGCCTGGACCTGCTGCCGGCCTGCACCGACGCCTTCCTGCTCGATGTGCGGCTGTCGGCAGTACGGGCCAGGGAGGCCGCACTCGAACGGGCCCTGGCCCCGCTGGAGGACGACTACGACGTCATCCTCATCGACTGCCCGCCCAGCCTCGGGCTGAGCATGGACGCCGCGGCGTACTACGGGCGGCGGCGCGACGGTGAGCGTCCGGGCCGTTCCGGCGTGCTCATCGTCGTCCAGGCCGAGGACAGTTCCGCGGACGCGTACGGCCTCCTCACCGCACAGATCGACGACCTGGGCAACGACCTCGCCCTGGACATCGACTACCTCGGCATCGCCGTCAACCTGTACGACGGGCGCCGCGGCTACATCGCCACCTCCTCGCTCCAGGGGTGGGTGGACATCAAGGACCCGCGGGTCGTCGGCCTCATCGGAGACCTGAAGGAGCAGAAGGAGGCCGTGCGCATGAAGCGGCCCCTGCTGACCTACGCGCCCAAATCGCAGCAGGCCGTCGGCATGCGCGCACTGGCCCGGGAGATCGCATGAGCAAGGCCGACCAGCTCGGTGCCGGACGCTTCGGGACCGCCCGCGGCGTCAGCAGCCGACGAGCCGCGATCGGTGCCGCGACCGGCGTACCGACCGAGGGCGTCGCCCCGCCGACCACCCTTCCGGTCGGCCGGATCAGCCCCAACCCCGACAACCCGCGCACGAGCCTCGGCGACCTGACCGAGCTCGGCGGGAGCCTGAAGGAGCACGGGCAGAAGCAGGCCATCACGGTCATGAACCGCGATGCCTATGTGAAGGCCAACCCTGAACGTGAGGGTGAGCTTGAGCCCGACACGACCCATGTCGTCGTGGACGGCAGCAGCCGTCTGGCGGCCGCCAGGGAAGCGGGGCTCCCGCATCTGAAGGTCATGGTCGACGACGAGCAGGGCTCCGACGCGGACGAGATCCTCGAATCCGCCCTCGTCGCCAACGTGCACCGCCAGGCGCTGGAGCCCCTCGACGAGGCCCACGCGCTCCAGCGGCTGCTCGCCATCCACGGCACGCAGACCGCGTTGGCCAAGCGGTTGCACAAGTCCCAGGGCTGGGTGTCCCAGCGCCTCGCGCTGCTGAACCTGACGCCCGAGCTGAAGGAACGCATCGGGCGGGAGCCCGTCGACCTGCTGCGGGCCGTGGGCAACAAGCCCGCCGAACAGCAGGAGGCGGCCCTGGAGAAGCTGAAGCGGCAGCAGGCCAGGGACCAGGCCGAGAAGGCTGCGCGCCGGAGCGGGAGCGGGCAGGGGGGGCGCAGCGACGACAACCGGCCGCGGACCGCCGCCGTGCCCGCCGCCTCCGCGCCCGCCGCCTCCGGGAGTACGCAGCCTTCCGGCACGCAGCCTCCCACCACGCCGGCTTCCACCACGCCGGCTTCCAAGGTCTCCGGTACGGAGGTTTCCGGGACGCCGGGCCCGTCTCCGGTCGGCGAGGATTATTACGGCGTAATAGAGGAGCCGGAGAGGAAGGCGGCGGCCGAGGCGGTATCCGCGTCGGCGGGCGGGCGGGCCGCCGCGCCGGCTTCCGCCGAGGCCGTGCCCGAGCCGCGTGCCGGGGGGCAGCCCGATGCCGGAGCGCGGTCGGACGCCGAGGGACCGGCCGGCGCGGCGCCCGCCGCTTCCCCGCGGCTCCCTTATGACGACGGGTACTTCATCGCCCAGCACCTGATCCGCAAGATGCCGGCGCACGAGCTGGACAAGATGCTCGCGCTGCTCAACGAGCACCAGCAGCAGCGGAACAGCGCGAACGCCGAGGCCTAGCCGGGCCGCCCGGACGCGGTCGGTCGGCACCCGATCACTCCAGCCCGCTCCTCATGGCACGGGGAGCCGGCCGGACCGGTGCCGACGACCGGCGGCGACCACCTCGACCACCGCGGCGACCACGCGGTACCGCTCAGAGGCTGATCTCGATGTCCTGCACGTCCGTGAACTCCACCTGGAGGTCGTGCGCCCGGCGGCCGTTGTCGCGGAAGTAGTGTTCGCCGAGGCCCTGGGCGGCGATGTCCAGAAGTTGCCGTTCGTCGGCGCCCTCGTCGCGGGCCGCGAACAGGCGTTGGGCCCAGTGCGGGGCCAACGCCTGGGTGATGTCCCTGACGCGGGCGTCGTCGGTGGAACCGGGGGCCGCAGTATAGCCGAAGCGGGCCCGGGTGGAGACCACGATGCCGTCCGTGGAGGCCGCCTTCCGCTTCGCCCTGGCGCGGACCTGCGGCTGCCAGCGGCGCCTGACCTCGCGTTCCATGCGCGCGGCGAGATCCTTGCGGGGGCGTTTGAGCCTGCCGGTGACGTACCGCTCGACGGTTCGCTGTGAGACGCCGAGCACCTCCGCCGTGGCCTTCGTGCCCTTGAGCTGCTTGACCAGGTACTTCATCCGCGCCTGCGCGGACTTCGGGATCGGGCGGGTGAACGCCTGCTCCACCGCGCGGTCCAGGCCGTCCCCGAGCCGGTCCACCATCTGCTACTCCCCGTCGTCGGCGGCGCTGCCGCCGTCCTTGATGATGCGGGCGATGTTCACCAGGCCGTGCTTCTCGTACTGCTCCTCGGCCCACAGCGTGGTCTGGGTGCCCTCGTGCTTGACCATGCCGGGCGACACCCCGAGCCGGAAGCCGCCGGGCACCGGCTTGCCCTCCGGGGTGCGCGGCAGGAAGTCCAGCGGGGAGGGCCCGTCGGAGGGGTAGACGACGCAGTCCGTGCCGACCGCCACGGGGTAGAGGCCGGCGGCCGCCGCGACCTTCATCATCTTGCGGTGCATGTTGACGCGGGTCGTGGACAGGACGGCGGCCCGGATGTCGGGGCGCCACTCCTTGCGCTCCAGGGCCGGCCACGGCTCGAACAGCGGTGTGCCGCGCGGACGTTCGCGCAGCTTGCCGATGCCGCCCTTCGCGGTCGCCTTGATGGCCTTCAGTACGAGGGCCATCTCCGGGTCGACCTGCTTGTGCACGGCCATCGCCTCAAGGAACGCCTGTTCGTCCATGCCGGAGACGACGCCGAGGTCGGCCATCGTCGCCATGTAGGCGTCGCGCAGGCGCTGGTACCAGGCGTCCAGGTAGCCGCCGTGCTCCCGGCGTACGTACGCCTCGACGGGACGCACCTGGTGGCCGAGCTCCACCGCGTAGGCGACGGTGGGCGTGGCGTACCAGGCCGGGCCCTCCGGGCGCTCCCCGCGCGCCGTGAAGGGCGACGGCAGCCGCTCGTCCAGGTCGATGTGGGAGAGGTCCACGAGCCAGGAGCCCGGCAGCTTCGGGTCGAACTCCGGGTGGCGTACGTAGGTGGGGCCGCCGAGTCCCACGGTGAGGCGGTTCGCGGCGGCCGCGAACGCCATGTTGACGTCGATGCCGACGACGAAGGGCTTCATGCACTCCTCGTCCGTGAGCGGCCTGCACCAGTCGTAGGACTCCTCCATCAGCATCTCGGCGGGGGTGCGCTGGTGGTGTCGCGCGTACACGCCCTTCAGGAGAGGGTGCCCGTCGGGGACTTCGCACGGCACGTGCTCGTACACGGCCGTCAGCGCGCCCGGGGCCGGGGCGCCGCGCCACTCACCGGTCCTGTCGTCCTTCACCGCCATGGTGGGCGGGTGCAGGGCGGTCATCAGTTCCAGGCCCGTGACGGCGGTGGTGCCGCGCGGAGTCATCACGCGGTTCGCGTACGTGCCGAGGAACCGGGCGAGGTCGGCCGCGCCCATCGTGGGCAGCCTCGGGGCGTCCCTGTCGTCCCATTCGCGGACGTCGAGCGCGTTCCACGCCGGGACGCACAGCTGGACGCAGTTGCGCCTGGACCCGTCGGCGGGGCGGAAGATCCTGGCCCAGGGGCCGAAGCCGCGCCGGGTGAGCTGCCATTCGGCGCGCTCCAGCTGCTTGAGGACCTTGTGCCCGGCCGCCAGGCGTCCTGCGCGGCGTTCGTCCTCCGACAGGGCGGCGGGCAGGCCGTAGCGCTCCAGGGCGGACGGCGTCAGGACGAGGATGGGGTCGGCGTCCCTGCCGTTGCGGTGGAGCCTGGGCTGCCCGAGGCGGGCCTCGCGCAGAGTCCATTCCACCAGCGCGGGGAGCGACTTGGCGGGGACGTCGAGGACCAGGCCGTCGACGCAGTACGCCGATACGTGGCCGTCCTCGTCGCAGTCGACGACCGCGAGGGGGCCGTTCTCGAAGCGGGGGTCGACGGTCGCGGTCTTCGCGGTCGTCCTTGTCGCAGTCTTCGCGGTCGTCCTTGTCGCCGTCTTCGGCGTGGTCCTCGCCGTGGTCCTGGGCGCGGTCTCGGGTGCGGTCTCGGGTGCGGCGTTCCTCGTCGCCGGCTGCGGGCGCGCCTGCGGGACCGACGGCGGCGTCTGCGGGGCGGGTGGGGGTGCCTGGCTCGGCCGGGGCGCTTCCCGGAGCGCTTCCCGGGGGGCGGGGGGCGCCTCCGGGGCCGCAGGGGCTTCAGGGGCCGGGAAGCGGGCCGCGAGGCCTTCCAGGAGGCGGGCGTAGGCGGCCCGCTTCGGCGGGCGCGGCTCGGTCTTGCCGGTCTCCCAGTTGCCCACGGCCTCCCGGCGGGTGTCCAGCGCCTTGGCGATCTGCGTCTGGCTCAGCCCGGCGGCCTCGCGCAGGCGGCGCCGCTCGGCGGGTACGGGCAGCGGGTCCTGCGCGACCTGTTCGAGCAGCGCGTCCACCGCGCTGAACAGTGTGTATTCCTCGTCGGACACGGGCACCTCCGCGAGGGACGCTACATGAAACGAACAGTGAAACGCACGCGAAACGCGCACTGGTCCCCCGTGCTCAAGGGCTGTTCAAGGGCTACTCAAGGGCCGCTCAAGGGCCGCTCAAGGGAGCGCCCGCGGCACGTGCGGTCCGAGCCCTGTGCCCGTCATAGTCGCTGTCGGGTGCGCCGTATCCCTGTGGCCGTGAGGAGCGGCCGGTCGTCCTGCACCCACGGCTACACCGCCGCTGCCGTCCGATTGTGAGGCCATTCGTCCCATGCGGTGCGTCATGGATGAACTGAGCGTTCAAGATCCTCCTCCTCTGCCCTCGCAGGACAGGCGCGTGCCCTTCCCGCAGGGCCGCGCGTGTCCCTACCACCCGCCCGCGGGCTACGCCCCGCTGCGCGACTCCGCCCCCCTGGGCAAGGTGACCCTGTATGACGGCCGGTCGGCGTGGGCCGTCACCGGGCACGCGGTGGCGCGCGAACTGCTCGCCGATCCCCGTCTGTCCCGCGCGCGCACGCGGCCCGGGTTCCCGGAGCACGACGCCCGGCCGCTGCCGGCCCCGCACGTCACCTCCGGACGCGTCGCGTCCCTGCGTCCGCGCGTCGAGCGGATCGTGGACCGGCTGCTCGACACCGTGGTGGAGCAGGGCCCGCCGGCGGAGCTGGTCTCGGCCTTCGCCCTGCCGACAGCGGCGTCGGTGATCGGCGTGTTGCTGGGCGTGCCCGATGGCGACCACGGCTTCTTCGAGGCGTGCGCCCGACGGCTGCTGACCGCCCGGACGGCGGACGAAGTCGCCCGGGCCCGGGGTGAACTCGGCCGCTACATCGGCGAGTTGACTGACCGTGAGCGGCGGGAGCCGGGCGACGGCCTCCTCGACGAGCTGACGCACCCGGACGCCCCGGCCGGACCCCTGGGCCGGGACGAGCTCGTCGCGCTGTCGGGGGCGCTGCTGGCGGCGGGGCACGGGATCACGGCCGGCATGATCTCGCTCGGCGTGTTCACGTTGCTGGACCATCCCGGGCGGCCGGCGGCGCTGCGGGCCGGGGGGACGCCCATGCACGCCGTGGTGGAGGAGCTTTTGCGGTATGTGTCGGTGGCGGACGGTGTGGCGCGGGTCGCGGCCGAGGACATCGAGGTGGCGGGCCACACGATCCGCTCCGGAGAGGACGTCGTCTTCGTGACGCCGCTCATCAACCGCGACGGCTCGGTCTTCGCGCGGCCCGACGTGCTCGACTGGGAGCGTGCCGCGGGCCGTCACCTGGCGTTCGGTCTCGGCGCCCACCAGTGCCCGGCCCAGGATCTGGCGCGCCTGGGGCTGGAGACCGCCCTGCGAGGGCTGTTCGAACGGCTTCCGGGGCTGCGGCTCGCGGTCCCCGCCGCGGAGGTCCGCTCCGGGCCGGTGACCGCGGGGGTCGCGGGGCTGCTCGAACTGCCGGTCGCGTGGTGAGCCCGGTGAGGATCGAGGTGGATGGGGAGCGCTGCGTGGGCGCGGGCATGTGCGCGCTGACGGCACCTGCCGTGTTCACGCAGGACGACGACGGGCTCAGTGTGGTGCTCGCCGGGCAGGACGCGTCCGTCGCGGCACATCCGACGGTGAAGGACGCGGTACGGGCCTGTCCCGTCGGCGCGCTGTCCCTGCGGACCGAGGACTGATCCGTCCGCCGTGGTCACAGCGGGAGCGTTATGCCCAGCTCCTCCATCGCCGTGGAGGGCGGGCCGCCTTCGGAGCGCTCGGTCTTGTACCCCTTGACGCGGGGGCCGAGGGTGCGGGGGTCCACCGCTTCGGCGGGGGCGCCGGTGGTGTAGAGGCCCTCGGGCTGGCTGTCGCGGTCGTGGGGCAGCAGCCAGAAGACCCGCCGGCGGAAGGTTCCCGAGGCGCGTGAGGCCTTGGCGGTGGGGCCGAGCACCGCGTAGCCGACCATGCGTCCGTCGCGGTGGTAGGCGGGCTTGCCCTTGCGGGTGCGCAGGCGGTCCAGGCTCTGGCGGATGTAGTCGAGCCCGTCGATGTCCTCAAGCCAGATCAGGGTGGTCTCGTGGCTGATCTCATCCTCGGTGATCAGGGAGCTCATGAGGTGACGTCCCCTTCCTGGTCGGTGAGCAGGCCGATACCGGGATAGTGCTTGCGCTGGTTCGACAGGATCATCTCCTTGGGCGAACCCAGGCCCACGAGTTCGCGGGTCCGCGCGGCGAACGCGCGCGATGACATGACCGGTGCACCCTCATTGTGGCACCAGGCCTTGTACGCCGCGTACAGGGACGTCTGTTCGGCTCGCAGGTCCGCTCCGAGCACGCAGGCCTCTTCGTAGAAGCGGCCCGTGTGGTCCTCGGTCTCCGCGTACGCGGTGGTGGCGATGCGGACGCGTTCGGGGCCGGTGAGGTCGCGGTCCCCGGCGAGGTAGCGGCGGGCGCCGTCGATGAGCCAGCCGAGGATGCCCGGGCCCTCCTCGGTCACGAGGATGTCGGCGAGGTTGTCGATCTTCCGGTCGTCCGGGACGACGCGCTCGAAGGGGATCATGCGCATGCGGCGCCAGAAGGCGAACCCGCCGGTGCCCACCTCGGGGCGGTGGTTTCCCAGCAGCCACAGCTTGTGCGTGGGTTCGAAGCTGAAGAAGTCCTGCCGCATGCGGCGGGCCTTGATCCGGTCGCCGCCGGTGAGGAGCTTCACGCGGGCCTCGTCGAACTTGTCGCCGGGTTTGACCTCGGAGCAGACGATGACGCGCCGCCCGTGGAGTTCGGCGAGGTCGGTGGGGTGGCCTTCGTAGGGGCGGGCCATGAGGAAGCCGGGCGGCGCGGCGTCGGCGTAGTCGCCGAGCAGCTTCACCAGGACGTCGAGCAGGACGGACTTGCCGTTCTTGCCCGAGCCGAAGAGGAACGGCAGGATCTGCCCGCCGACGTCGCCGGTGACCGAGTAGCCGAGGAGCAGCTGGAGATAGCCGATCATCTCGCGGCCCTCGGGATCGTCGCCGAAGGTGTCGGTGAGGAACCGCTGCCAGCGCGGGGTGGCCTGCGCCCGGGGGCCCACCGAGGTGGAACGGGAGTGGAAGTCCTTGTTCGGGTCCGGGCTCTTGCTCAGCCCGGTGCGCAGATCGACGATCCCGTCCGGTGTGCACAGCGCGTACGCGTTGGCGTCCAGGCGGGCGGCGTTGAGGACCATGCCCGGTGCCGACTTGGCCTGGCTGAGCATGGCCGTGATGCCGGTCGTCGACAGTGCGCGCCTGCGGTGGGACTGCAGGGCGGTGGTGGTGAAGAGGCCGCGCGGGTCGTGCGAGGCGATGGTCTCGGCGAGGTCGCCCGCCGCCCACTGCACGCTGTCGTCCTCGTCGATCTGCCAGCGGGTGGTGTCCCACCGGTACCAGCCGATGCCGGGAACGTGCCGGTAGTCGTTGGCGTACAGCCTGACGAACAGTTTGGCGTTGCCGCGATCCGACAGGGTGTCGGGCAGGAGGCCGTTCGCGGTCGCCGTGCCGTCCGGGCCCTGGTGGGGGTCGGCGGGGGCCCGGGCCGGTGCGGGGACCGCCGTGCCGCCCTGGGCGCGGATCTGGGCGGCGACCGCCTCAGGATCGAACTCGAAGAGCGCTTCCGGCCGCGGGGAGGTCATGTCCGCCTCCCGCGGTCGTGGAGGGGCCGCTCGGTCCCTGCGGCGAGACCGCTGCGGATGATGGCGTTGATGCGCTGCTCCTGTCCGGGGCGTACCTGGTGCGCGGTGTCCCTCAGGAGTTGCTCGGCGTCCTGCCGTGGGAGCCGGCCCGCGGCCTGGAGCCCACCGAGGGTGTAGGCGGCGCGGTTGAGTGTGGCGGAGAACCCGGCGCCCTCGGCGGACCTGCCGCACGCCCGGACCGGGGCCAGGATCGTGGCGAGCAGTCCGGAGCCGCTCCCGGCGTCCGCGGCGGCGACGGCCTGGCGGGCGCGTGGAGGGATTCTGCGGGGCGCGGGGACGTCGGGGGGCAGGTGCCCGGTGCGCTCCAGTTCCCGGGCCAGCCAGGGGGCCAGTGGGGCGGGTTCCCGGACCGGGCCGAGCGGCGTGTAGGAGCCGTTCGGCAGGCGGGTGCCGGGAGCCACGATGTAGCTGCCGTGCGCGCGGACGTCGACCTGCCAGGCCAGGCTCCGGCCGGTGCCGGAACCGACGGAGGACTGCCAGCGGAGATCGGAGCGGTACCAGACGTGCATGCCGCCCGAGGGCGTGCGCACCCGCAGCGTGGAGGTGTCCCTGTCGGGGCTGGTGACCCCGCGCAGCGCCGCCAGGACAGCCAGCGTGTGGTAGCCGTTGGCCAGGCCGGTGAGGTCCACGCCGGCGCCGATGGGGATGCCGGGCAGGACGCGGTCGCGGGCGGGCGGCTCGGCGGCGTGGGCGTCGATGTCGATGACGACCAGCCCGGCCGGACCGCAGGACACCCCGATGCCGAAGTCGGGCCGCGCCGCCCACCACCGCCTGAGCCGGTCCTGGTCCAGCGTCGCCGCGTGGAAGCCGTGGCACCAGCGGCCGTGGTCCTGGCAGGGGCACTGCGCGGGGGAGTGGGCGCCGGTGCGGCAGGCGGGGCAGTTGCGCGCGGGAGTCTTGCGGCCGGGGGCGAGCGGAAGGACCGGCCAGCCGCGGCGGGCGCACCGGAGAGCGGCGGCGAGCGGCTCCCCGGACACCGGGGCCGCACCCGCGGGCTGTCGTGAGTCGCGGTGGGGGGACCGCGGCTCAAGAGGCATCCTCATCCCCAATCAGCGACTGAAGCGACTCAATGACGGACACAGACTAGCGAACGAGGCCACCCCGGCACGGCAACGCGGGTCGTCGTGAGTTGACGCCGGGGCGGTGGGGGAGACCTGCGGGCGGGCGGGCGCGCAGGGGTGAACAGGGCTCCCCGTACGGCTCCTTGACCGAACTCCCCGGAGGGCCGGGGCCCCTCGACACCTGCGGCGTCTTTGGTGACCGGACCATTCTGCTACGCCGCGCAGGTGCCCGGGGACCGGTTCCCGTTCCAGGAGGGGCCGAGCGCACCCGGAGCTTCGACGCTTGTCCCATTTGCTCGGGAATAGGCGCTAAAGAACAGCCTGCGGGCGGGCAGCGACTGAACGCGCGGGGCAGCTACTGGAGGCGTTCAGTAGCTGTTCAGTAGCTGCGAAAGTCTTCGCAGGTCAGAACTGGTCTGAGCGACCAAACAGCGACTGAAGCGACTGAAGGCCTCTATCTATGAGGCACACGCACATTCTCTAACGAGCTTATATATAGGACCCTTTGGTCGCTTCAGTCGCTGGTGGGTGTGAGGCACCCCTTCTGACCTGCGGTTTTTTCTGAGACTGAAGAAGCGACTGAAAGTCTGCCCAGTCGCTTCCTTTCAGTCGCTGCCGGGTGGACGGCCGTCGGCCGCCGGATCAGTGGTTGTGCGGCAGTCCGGGAGGGCGCCCGCTTGAGTAGCTGCGCCGTCGCGAGCGCGGTCGGGAGCCGGGTCAGGAGAGCCGCCCGGTCAGTTCCGTGCCGAAGACCTGGTGCCCGTCCTGCCACCCCGTGACGGCCACGCGGGCCGGTCTCCCGGCGGCACGGGGCGCGAGCGCGGCGTCTATCCGGCAGGGCGCGTCGTACTCCACGTACCGGTGGAACACCGTCGTGGCCCCGGTGGGGGCGAAGGTCCGGGGGGCCACCAGGGCGCAGGCCGCCTGCCGGGCTGCCTCGACGAGCACCATCCCCGGGACGTGGTCCCCGACGTGGTCGAACAGGACCGGATGGCGGGCGTCGGCGCTCAGCAGCCAGGAGCCGGGCCTGCCGCCCCGGGCGAGGACGACGTCGCGGGGGAGCGTGCGGCCCACCAGCCGCGGCGTGACGGGCCCTGGACGGGCCGCAGGCGGCCCCGAGGCCCTGCGTGCCTCCCCGCGCAGCCGGCGGTACGTGGCGGGCGCGACGCACGTGAAGCGGCCGCTCCCGGCCGCGGCGAGGTGCCCCTCCCGCCCGATCCGGACGTGCATGGCGAACCGGGCGAGGCGATTTCCCTTCCACACCAGGTCCGTGCAGTCCGCCTCCAGGTCGAGGTTGGTCGGCCCCCGGCCGACCAGGAGCCGGCCGGGGTCGGTGGAGTACTCCATGTCGTGGAGCAGGAACTGGTGGTCGAGCGGGACGCCGAACTGCGCGTGCGCCAGGAACAGCCCGACCTGGCGGATCGTTTCGGCTGCCTGCATGGGGTCATGGCTGAGCCCGTCCGCGCTGGTGAAGAAGGTGTGGGCGCGGGGCCATTGGCCGGTGAGGGCGAACCGCGTGCCGTCCGTCCGGCGGCACCCGGTGAGGAAGACCTCCGCCAGCGAGGCGCGGTGCACGTACTCGCGCGGCACGGTCGTGGTGAGCCGGGCCGGGAAGGCCTCGGGGCGGTCGGGGACCCCCGCCGTTGCCGCTGTCCGGTGGGTGAGCACTGTCATGGCATCTCCAGGGCGGCCGTCGAGAAGGGTGGGGCAGCAGGGGCAGGTGATGCGTCGGTCGCCGGGGCAGCCCGCCTGCTGTCGGCGACCACTAAGATACGGACCCACCGGTTTTGTTCAAGAGATTTCTGCCAACTGCGGGCGGAAGAAACCCGCTGGAATATGGGACTTCGGCACATCCTCCAGGGGCCCGCGTCGGCCCACGGCCAGGCGGATGGGGGCCGTACGTCTGGGTCCAGGCGGCCGCTCGGTGATAGCATACGGACCTGCCGGTTTTTTTGGGATGGAGCAAGAGGCTCCACCGAGCCAGTTCCTGGAGGTGAGGCGTGGCCCAGCAGGAGCGCGCGGTTCGAACGCGACAGGCGATTCTCGCGGCTGCCGCCCAGGTCTTCGACGAGGTCGGCTACGAAGCGGCCACCGTGTCCGAAATCCTCACGCGGTCAGGGGTGACGAAAGGTGCCCTCTACTTCCACTTCGCCTCCAAGGAACAGCTCGCGCAGGGAGTGCTGCAGGAGAACGCCCAGGTCGTTCCCCGGGTCCCCGCCCAGCGCCTGAAGCTCCAGGAGGCCATCGACCGCGGCATGCTGCTCGCCCACCAGATGGGCGTCGACCCCCTGCTGCGCGGCAGCGTGCGCCTGGCCCTCGAAAGGTCGGGCAACGACAGCCTCGACCGCAAGATCCCCTTCGAGGCCTGGACGCGCGAGAGCGAGCTGCTCCTGGAACAGGCGCGGCTGGCGGGCGAGCTCCAGCCGCACGTGGACACCGAAGAACTGGCCGGAGTGTTCGTCGGGGCGTTCGCCGGTGTCCAGCTGATGTCCCAGGCCCTGACCGACCGGCAGGACCTGTGCGAGCGGATCGCCGTGCTGTACCGCGTCCTGATGTCGGGCGTCGCCGTCCCCAGCGCCCTGGTCCAGCTCGACGTCACCGCGGGCCGCGGCGCCAAGGTGCAGGCGCTCATCGACCAGGGCCTCGACGAGCCGGCGGACCCGCACGGGGAACGGCCCTTTCTCGTAGGCCAGGGCTGACCGTGGGCCGTGCCGCGAGGCACGGCCCACGCGCATGTGCAGCGCACCCTCGCACACTCGGCCGGGGTGATGACCCAGGCTCTCAGAACCACAGCCGCGCACTCAGCACGTCACTTCCATGGACGGAGCGCACCACATGGCTACTTCTGTCTGCCCGTATGCGATAGACCTCTCCGGCAGCGACCTCGCCGGTGAGGCGGCCCTGCTGCAACGGGAGGGGCCGGCCGCGCGCGTCCTGCTCCCCGGGGGAGTGCGGGCCTGGGCCGTCACCCGGCACGACACCGCCAAACGCCTGCTGAGCGACCCGGACGTGTCCAAGGACGCGCCGCAGCACTGGCCCCCGCTGCGCGAAGGCCGCATCGACGACGACTGGCCGCTGTACCACTGGGTCACCGCCAAGAACATGCTCTCCGCCTACGGGGCGGAACACGCGCGCCTGCGGCGGCTCATCGCGGGAGCCTTCACGCACCGGCGCAGCGAGGGGCTCCGCCCACGGGTGGAGCAGTACGCGGCCGGGCTCCTGGAGTCCCTCGGGCGGCGCCCCGGCGGGGAGGCCGTGGACCTCATCGCGCACTTCGCGCTCGAACTCCCGATCCAGGTGATCTGCGAACTGTTCGGCGTCTCGGAGTCCGAACGCCCGCTGCTCAGGCACGGGCTCAGCGAGTCGTTCCGCACCTCCGCCACGGCCGAGGAGGTCCGCGCGGCCCAGGCCGGCCTCCACCAGGTGCTCGCCGAACTGATCGCGGCGAAGCGCCTGGCACCCACCGACGACCTCGCGTCCGCCCTCGTGTGGACACGCGACACCGACGGCGCGCGGCTGACCGAACAGGAACTGGTCGACACCCTCCTGCTGATGATCGGCGCGGGCCACGAGACGACCGTGAACCTGCTCGGCAACGCCATCGTCGAACTCCTGTCCCACCCCGCCCAGTTGCGGCAGGTCACCGACGGGACCATCGGCTGGGACGCCGTGATCGAGGAGACCCTCAGGGCCCGCGGCCCCGCCGGCTACGTGCCGATGAGGTTCGCCGTACGGGACATCACCCTGGAGGAGGGCCTCGTCATCCGCCAGGGCGATCCGATCCTCATCTCCTTCGCCGCGACCGGCCTCGACCCGCGGCAGCACGGCCCGGACGCCCACGCCTTCCGGGCCGGCCGCCAGGCCGGGAAGGACCACCTGGCCTTCGGGTTCGGCGTCCACCACTGCCCGGGGGCCTCCCTCGCCAGGCTGGAGGCCGCGGTGGCCCTGCCCGCCCTGTTCGCCCGCTTCCCCCGCATGCGTCTGGCACGGGCGCCGCACGCGCTCGAACCGACGCCGTCCTTCATCACCAACGGATACCGGGAGATCCCCGTCGTCCTCGGTCCGGAGAGCGCCGCGTGATCGTCGTGACGGGCGCCACCGGCACCGTGGGGGGCCACGTGGCCCGCCTGCTGGGCGCGCATCACCCCACCCGGGTCCTCGGCCGCTCCCCGAGCCGGTTACGGGCCGCCGCCCCCGGCGCCGATGCCGTCGGCGCCGACTTCACCGACCGCCGCTCGCTGGAGCGCGGCCTGGACGGTGCGCGGGCCCTGTTCGTGGTCACCACCGACCCCTCGCGGCCCGACCACGACACGAATCTGCTCGCCGCCGCCCGCACGGCGGGCGTGGAGCACGTGGTGAAGCTCTCCGCGCTCGCCGTCACCGACGACGGGGCCGACGACCTGATCACCACCTGGCAGCGCGAGAACGAGGAGCGCGTCCGCGCCTGCGGCCTTCCCTGGACGATCCTGCGCCCCCGCTCCTTCATGTCGAACACGCTCTCCTGGGCGGAGTCGATCCGGACCGGCGGCACCGTCCTGACGCCGCAACCGGACTCCCGCAACGCCTCGGTCGACCCGCGTGACATCGCCGCCACCGCCGTACTCGCCCTGACCTCCCCCGGCCACGAACAGCGGGAGTACGCCCTCACCGGCCCGGAGCCGATCTCGCCGGCCGAGCAGTGCGAGCACCTCGCCCAGGTCCTCGCGCGCCCCGTGCGCTGCGTCGGAATCCCCCTCGAACGTGCCTACTCCTCCTGGGCGCGGCGCTATCCCGAACCCATCGCCAAGGCCCTCCTGGACAGCGCCCGGCGCCAGGGCGACGGCGCCAAGCAGCATGTGGACCCCGCCGTCGAGAAGCTCCTGGGCCGCCCGGCGCGCGCCTACCGGGACTGGGCCGAGGACCACGCGGACCACTTCAGATGACCATGGCGGGCACGGGCGCGCAGCGACGGCCCGAACGCACCGGGGAAACCACCGCGAGCACCATCGAGCACCACCGAGCACACAAGGAGGGGGCGGACGTGCGGAGACGGCACGCCGAGGTTGTGATCGTCGGAGGGGGCCCCGTCGGCATGCTGCTCGCCGCCGACCTGGCGGCGTACGGCATCGGCGTCCGCGTCGTCGAGGCCAAGCCGCGGACCACCGACGAGCCCAGGGCGGGCACCCTGCACGCGCGCACCGTGCAGAGTCTCGCCCGCCGCGGCCTCCCGTACGGCGCGGCGGGACGCGCGGACCGCACGGGCGTCAACCAGGAGCCCTTCCACTTCGCCGGCCTGCCGGGGCTGAGCATCACCGCTCCGGCCACCGAACCCCCGGTCCTGGTCAAATGCCCGCAAGCCGAACTGGAGAGGCGGTTCGAGGCCGTCGCGCGGCGGCGCGGCGCCACGGTGCTGCGCGGCGGCGAGGCCGTGCGGATCGCCCAGGACCCGGACGGCGTCGAGGTGACGGTGCGGACCGCAGGGGGCCGGGAGCGGGTGCACGCCGCATACCTCGTAGGGGCGGACGGTGCGCGCAGCACCGTGCGGGAGCTCGGCGGATTCGTCGCGGACACCCATCCCGCGACGGTCTCCGCCCTGATGGGACAGGTACGGCTGACGGACCCGGCGGCGCTGCCCGCGGGCTGGCACCGCACCGAACGCGGCTGGACCGCCGCCAAGTTCGACGCGCGGGGGTACGGCAGGCTGATGACACTGGACTGCCGCGGCCCGCACCCCGACCGCGGCCGGCCGCTCACGCTGGAGGAACTGGGCGCGGAGGCCGCGCGCATCGTCGGCCACGCCGTCCCGCTGGCCGAACCGGCCCACCTGTCCCGGTTCAACGACTTCTCCCGCCTGGTCGGCAGCTACCGCCAGGGCAGGGTCTTCCTCGCCGGCGACAGCGCGCACGTGCACTTCCCCGTCGGGGGCCAGGGACTCAACACCGGCCTGCTCGACGCCGTGAACCTCGGGTGGAAGCTGGCACACGCCCTGCGCGGCACGGCCGGCAAGGACCTGCTCGACACCTACTCCCACGAGCGCAGGCCCGCGGGACAGCGGGTCGTCGACAACACACGGGCCCAACTGGCCCTCATGCGCCCCGACCCGCAGCTCGACCCGCTGCGCGAGCTGGTGGCCCGGCTGCTTCCGCTGCCGGACGTCGGCGCCCACCTCGGGGGCCTGCTCAGCGCTCAGGACACCTCCTACGGCCCGGCCGCGACGGGACCGGGCCGGCAGGGCACGTTTCTGCCGAACCTCGCGCTGGCCGGGCCGGGGGAGAAGGACCTCGTCGCACTGCTGGCCCGCGGCCGTGCCGTGCTGCTGCTCGGCGGCGGCACCGCCGACGCCCCCGGCGCGGTCCGGGGCTGGGCGCATGTCCTGACCACCGCGCGGGCGGCCGCCCGGCTCCCCGGTGGAACAATGGACTGCGCCGTCGTCCGCCCCGACGGCTATGTGCTGTGGGCGTCCGGTGACGGGGAGCCCGAGGGGGTGCTGCGGCAGTGGTTCGGCGATCCCCGCTGAGGCCGTCGCGGGTGGGGTGAGCGGGGCGCGAGGTGTCGTGCTGGGGTACGGCACTTTGCGCCAAATGAAATCCATGTGTCCATCGGACAGTACAAACCGCCTGTGCGGTTTGTTAGGGTGCTCCATAAGGGCGTCGGTCCTCCTTCGGGCGGGCCGATGACGGGGGTGTCGTCTCCGTCGTCCGCGTCATCTCGCGAGCGGCGGCCGCCTGGAGCGATGGAGCACCTCGATGGTCAAACAGGAACGCGCTGTACGCACCCGCAAGGCCCTGATCACCGCTGCCGCTGAGGTCTTCAGCCGGGAGGGGTACCGCACGTCCTCCCTCACGGTCATCAGCCGGCTCGCGGGAGTCAGCAGCGGGGCACTGCACTTCCACTTCCCGACCAAGTCGGCGCTCGCCCTCGCGGTGGAGGAAGCGGCCGCCGACCGCCTGCGCGCCATCATCGAACGCTGCGAGATGTTCGAACAGCCGCAGGGGCCCATCCAGCTCGTGGTCGACGCCAGCTACCGCGTGGTCGAGCAGCTGGAGGGCGATTGCGTGCTGCGGGCCGGCTTCGAGCTGGGAGGCCACACCGAGGGCCTGAGCAGCACCGGAAGGGTGTGCGACCTGTGGCAGGGCTGGGTCGCCTCCGCCCTCGAACAGGCCCACGGTGACGGGGGGCTGCGCGCGGAGGTCGTGCCCGGCCATGTGGCGGCGGTCGTGGTGGCGGTGACCGCGGGCCTGGAGGAACTGGGCCGGCGGGACTCCCGTTGGCTGTCGCACCCCACGCTCACGTCGTTCTGGCGCCTGGTGCTGCCGCAGGTCGCCCCCGCGGGGACGCACGTGCCGCTGTGACGCCGCGGGGGCCGGGGCGCCCCCGCCGCGCAGACGCCGCCTGACTGGTCATTCCATCCCCCCCGGTAAAGAACCAGTCAGGCGGTTTTTTTCATGGCCCTGTTGGGTCGGTCATCCCTGGAAAATGCCTATATGTGCAGTTCGGGCCCCGTCGTAGGCGAATCGTGGGTGGCTACGGTCTCTCTTGTGGAACCGCCAAGAAACCGACTATGCTGTTTTTATTCGGGGCCTCACGCCGGATCCCACACCCGGCGGCACGCGGCAGCAGCCCGTGCAGGCTCTGTGGACCGGGAGACGGACATGGACATTCAAGTGCTCGGCGGCTTTTCCGTACGACTGAACGGCGTGCCGGTGGTCCCGACGGCCCCCAAGCCACGCCAGGTCCTGGCCCTTCTGGCCCTCAACGCGGACCGGGCGGTGCCGTTGCGCACGCTGACCGAGGAACTGTGGGGCACGGAGCCGCCGCGCAGCGCGCGGGCCACGCTGCAGACCTACATCCTCCAACTGCGCGAACTGATCGGAGAGGCCCTCGCGCGCGAAGCGCCCGAGCGCCCCGGCGGCCGCACGGGCAAGGACGTCCTGGTCACCTCGCCGGGCGGCTACCGGCTCGAAACCGGCGGCGGCACCCGCGACTTCGGCGAGTTCGAGCGCCTGAGCAACGAGGGCTACCGGGCCATGGACAACGAGGACTACACCGGCGCGGCGCGGGCCCTGCGCGACGCCCTCGCCCTGTGGCAGGGGCCCGCGCTGGCCGACGTCAACGCGGGAATCCACCTCGACATGGAGGCACGCAGGCTGGAGGAGGCCCGCCTGTGCGCCCTCGACCAGCGGATCGAGGCGGACCTCGGCCTGGGACGCCACCGCGAACTGCTGTCGGAGCTCACCGTCCTGGTCGAGCGCCACAGCATGCACGAGAGCCTGCACAGCCAGTTCATGCTCGCGCTGTACCGCTCCGGCCGGGGCGGCGAGGCACTCCACGTCTACCAGCGGCTGCGCGGCACCCTCGTACGCAACCTCGGGCTCGAACCCAGCGCCCCGGTACGGCGCTTGCAGCGCTCCATCCTGAAGGCCTCCTCCGACGTCACGCAGGACGCGCTGTTCGACGGCCGCACGGCGCCGGCCGCGGTGAGCTGAGCACGAGCGCCGCACCGCACGCCCCGCATGCCCCTGCCCGCTCGAAGCGGAGCCGGAGGGAAGTCGAGGGAGAGCCGGGGAGAGAGCCGGGGATAGCTCGCGGGGCGGTCGAGGGATCTGCGGTTCTTTGCCGCCCCGCGAGAGACTCGCCTGACATGCCTTCGGCGCCGGGTCCACGCCTCGCGTGTCCAGCCGAGTAGCCGCCTCTCTAGTACGGCGGCAGGAAGGCTTCGAAACTCCGGACGCTCCTATGCGCAAGTTCGGCCTGGCAACCGAGAGGCCCCGCTCCAGAGGAGCGGGGCCCATCCGTGCCCCTGCGAAGCCGATCGCAGGGGTACCGTTCTGTTGTCGAAGCAGAACAGGAGCCAGTATGCACGCTCTGCCCGAAGACCACACTGGCGTGCGCATGGCGCGTCTGCGCCGCGAACGCCACCTCACACAACGAGCGGTCTCGGAGTTGTCCGGGATCCCCTACAGCACATACACGAAGACGGAGCAGGGTGTTATTGCTCCTACCCCGCACGTCGTCGCTGCTTTCGCCCGAGGCATGAACCTCGAGGTCGCCACGGTGATCGGCCAGCCCTACGTCGACGAACTGCGTGCTGACGAACTCGACATCTTGATACGGCCCATCCGGGAGGCCCTGGATGTCTACGACCTCGGAGCCGATCCCGATGTCCGGCCCCGCCGCCTGGAGGACCTGAAGGCCGACGCGGAGGGGCTACTCGTCTCCGTCCGAAGCGGTGACATCAAGCAGGCCGCCAGCAACGTCGCCGGCCTGATCGAGGAGGGCACCACTGCGGCGCACTCCCTGAACAGCACGGAGGGATGGCTGACGCTCGCAAGCTTCTACCGCACGGCGTACGACGTCGCCGCCAAGCTGGGATTTCCCGATCTCGCCCAGCTCGCGCTCGCCCGAGTGGACTGGGCGGCGCAACGCGGGTCCGATGCCGTCCTCGGCGGCCTCTACCAGTATCTGCGGGCTCTGAGCTACCTCCGGGAGGGCAAGTTCGCCATCGGGCAGCGTCTCATCGTTCGCGGGCTGGCTACGCTCGAACAGGCCGAAGCATCCCGCGAACGTGAGGTCGTCGCGGGGCAAATCCACCTCGGAGGAGCCGTGATGGCGGGCCGCGCCCATGACGAGGCTGGAGCCCTGTCCCACCTCACACAAGCCGAGGAGATTGCAGGGAGGACTGGGGAAGCGGTCAAGGTGCACTATCTGACCTTCGGGCCGACGAACGTGCACGTCCATCGGGTCTCTGTCCTCGCGGAACTCGACAAGTACGGCGAGGCAGTGGAGGCCACGGAATGCCTCGCCATTCCCGAGGACTGGCCGAAGTCCCGTATCAGCCACCACTACGCCGAATTGGCACGCGCGCAGATGTGGACCAACAATCTTGAGGACTCGTTCAAGAGCCTCCTCAAGGCGCGCAAGGCAGCTCCGCAGCAAGCCAAGTACCATCCGACCGTCCGGGAGACCTACGCCAGCCTTGAGGCAGCCCACCGGCGGCTGCCTGAGAACTTCCTGTCGTACGGATCTTGGCTCAGCGTCGCGGGCGGCCAGGTCACCTGACCTGTCATCACGCGCCATGAAACCTTGGCCCCAACTATCAGCAACTCGTGATAGTTGGGGCTCAGTTGTGGGCCCACCATGTCGTCACTGGCCATTTCGACATGGAGTCGACCATGACGATGAACCCCGCGGATCAGGAGCGCACCCGTCGACGCGTCCCCGCTTCCGCCGCTGATGTGCACAGCCCACCAGGCGCCTGTCCAGGGTTTGCTGTATCTATCGAACGCCGCCAGGGTGCGGCTCACGGCGACGCTCTGACGTCCGCAGACGCCGTCTGGCCGCGACGCCTTCGTCAGATAGTTCGCGCCCGCCTTACGTACAGCCGCCGCCCTGATCTGATCGAACTCACGGAACTACTGCTCACGGAGCTCAGTACTAACGCCCTCCGTCACAGCAGTGGCGACATCGACGTATGCGTCAGCACGCGAGGCCAGAGCCTGCGTATCGAGGTCAGCGACGGCTCCTCCGAGCGCCCGCAGCTCCGTCCCGCGGCGCCCACCGACGAGGGCGGCCGCGGCCTGTTCCTCGTTGAGGCATTGGCCGAGGAGTGGGGCGTGAGTGACGACGGCACCACCACCTGGTGCACCCTCCCCCTGACCGAAGGACCCCAAAGGCCGCTACGCACTCGTGATGCTGGGCTGGCCGGGAACGTCCACGCCACCGCCGACGTCACGGACCTCGATCCGACCTTCTGCGACTTCGACAAGGCGATCACCGGCGAGACCGGGGGCAGCCTGTGCGCAGGCGCAAGCCATCCTGACAGTTGCGGTCCGGGCCCAAGGCCCCATGAATCGAGCAGCAGTGATGACGAAGTCCCCGCTCCTTGGCGCCCTTGGCCTCAAGCTCTCCGCCGCCGTATGCGGGCTGCGGACAGTGTCCGGCCCCAGGCCCATGGCGCGTCTGCAGGAGATCGAGAGGCGGAACTTCAACGACCGATGCCGGAGAACGACTCATGCATGATCCTGCGGCTGACACGCATCCGACGCCCGAGCAGCGGAGAGACCAGACCCCCGGCGTGGGCCCTGCGTTCCCCCGCACGGCCCGCGCCGGGCCCCGTTCCATCCCGGAGCCGATCACACTGGAGGCCAACGGTCATGACCGATCTCGGATTGCCCGCCGTCCCCGCACCCCGGCACACAGCGATCGGAGGGGGCATCGGGTACGCCTTCACCGGTCAGCACTTCACCCTCGACGCGGACGCCGACGTCGCCACTGTGGCCGCGTCGCTCACCCATCCCCTGTCCGTGATCGTGCAGATCACGAAGCGCTGCAACTTCGGCTGCAGCTTCTGCTCCGAGGTCCTGGAGATCCCCGACCCGACGCTCGCCGAACTCGTCCTCATGCAGCAGAGCCTCGTCGGCGTGAACCGCGTGTTCCTCTCCGGCGGGGAGCCGCTCATGCGCAAGGACTTCGGCGACTGCATCGACATCTTCGCCGAGGGCGGGCACATCGTCGCCGTCCCGACGAACGCCGTCTACGCCAAGCAGCATGCCGCGCGCATGGCGGGGAAGGTCGCGTACGCCAACATCGGCCTTGAGGGGCCCCGCGCCGTCACCCACCGCATGCGCGGTGACTACGACGCGGTGATGGCGGGCGTACGGGTCTTCCAGGAGTACGGCATCCCGCTCGCGCTGTCCGCGGTCGTCTACCGCTCGAGTCTGTCCGCGCTCCCGTACACCGTGCAGATCGGCGATGTCATCGACGCCGGCAAGGTGAAGCTGATCCTGCCGCTGCGCAAGGGGAACGCGCTGGACCTGGAGGAGCACGAGTTCATCACCCACGACGAGGCGCAGGACGCGTTCACCCGGCTCAAGGCCGCCGCCGCGGAGATGCAGTGGTCGCCCGCGCTCCGCATGACGACGTGGACGCCGCAGAACGAGGGCCACATGATCGTCATCGAGCCGAATGGCACCGCCCGCGCGTGGCCGGTCTATGACGCCCCCGACCTCTGGGAGGACCTGGGCAACATCCGTGATGAGCCCATCACCGGAATCTGGAAGCGGTACCGCTTCAAGGAGAACCACGTCTCCAAGTACGTCGGGACGTCGATCCACACCACCACGCAGGGCGTCACCACCGGAAGGAAGTAGCCGTGCGGGACTACTGCAACTTCGTGCGCCCCGACACGCCGTTCGGGTCCGTCACCGACCCGTGGAAGAAGTCGCGGCAGTGGCTCACCGGCGTGTCCACGCTGTGGGCCGAGGCGGGAGGGGACGAACCCCCCGTCCTGATGGGCGCCGCCCTCGTGGTGCTCCCCATCCACCGCACGCGTGCCTGCACCGTGTCGGCTCCGCTGACCCAGTTCGGGTACCGCGCCATGGCCGCGGACACGGTCGGCGAGAACGAGGTGATCGTCAAGGTTCTCGACGACGCACTCGTGCAGGCCCGCCGCCAGGCGCAGGTCATCGCCTGGCACAACGGGACGGATGACCTGCACGTCCTGCAGCAGCTCCCCCGCCCCGCGACGGCGCCGCGCACACCCGGGATCGCCGCCCTCGCACAGGCGTGGCGCGACCGCAGGACTCCCGAGCGAGGAACTGCGCGCAACGTCGACACCGGCCTGGACATCGGCCCCACGGGTTTCATCAGCGACACCGCGGCGGCTCACGGCCTGGAGCCGAGGAAGGAGTTCGCCGGCGACAACCAGCAGACCGGCGCACAACTCGCCTGCGAGGCGCTGCTCGATGGTGAGGACTACCCGGCACCCCTCACCGCGACGAGCGTTCTGACGTCCGCCGTGATGACTGCCCTGGTGGGCGGCAAGGGCTCTGGACACCTGCTGTGGCAGCAGCCGCTCAGCGTCACCGACTACGTCGGGGCTGTCGCCTGGGACGTGGCACCGTTCCTGTTTTCCGGTGTTGCGCCGCCACTGAACGAGTAGCGTCCGGCGGGGCCGTGCGCACCCGGCGCGCGGCCCGTCCTACGGCAGGAACCACTTCCCCATGATCATCACGAGCAGCCGTGACGGTGCCCGCGCCCTGCAGCCCCCGACGCTGCGCTCAGGAGCCGTCCGGATCGCGTCCATCGACGTCGAGTGGACGAAGAACTACCGGGTCAAGAACGGACAACGGCCCTTCTGCTACAGCGTCGCCTGGCTCGACCTTCCCGCCGACCGCACACCGGACCTCGCGGACATGCCGTTCGAGTGGACCAGCGTGTACGTCGAGGAACCCGGCGAGATGGACGAGCTCGTCCGGCACGCGGCGGCAACCGTCACCGCGGCCGCGGACACGTCCAGCATCATCACCGGCCATCAGTTCTGCTCCGACCTCGCCGTCCTGGAGGCCAACGCGCCCACCGACGCGGCCCCCGCCCTGCGGTCCGCCCGCGCCCAGTGGAAGGAGCGCCGCGAGACCGACATCCGCGCAGGTCACTACGTCGACACCCGGTACGACGCCGGCCACCTCCTCACCGGAGCCTCACGCCGTCTCGTCGACGTGTGCACCGAGCTGGGCCTGGACGTCACCCAGCCCGAACTGCAGCGGATCACCATGCCCGCCTGGCACCGCCGATGGATCGACCACGGCGAGGAAGAGGGACGCGAACGCGTGAGCGTCCTCAACCTCCGGCACTCCCTGTCCACCGCGTACGTCGCCGCCCGCACCGCCGGACTCGCCAGGTGGTCGCCCACGGGCCTCAACGTCAACCGGGCCATCGCCCAGGCCGCGAAAGGCGCCTGGGCGTGGCTTGAGACCCCCACCTTCACCAGCCTTCTGGAGGACCCATGCCGATCCGAGAGTGCCGCGTCATCGCCGTCGAAGGCACCCAGGCCGCAGGGAAAACGACGTTCGTCCACGCGCTGACGCACGCCTGCGCGAACAGAGCATCAACGTCACCTGCACCGGGGAGCCCGCCCGGAACAGCCCCTTCATGGAGGACATCGTCATCCACGGCGAAGGGAACTTCGACCTCGTCGCCGAACTCGACCTGTTCGCCCAGCACTGCACCGTGCCCCTGCGTGCCGCGAGGCACCACCAGGTCCTCGTCACCGACAAGACACCCGCGAACGTCCTCGCCCTCGCCGGCCTGGTCCTGGACCCCACCGAGCGCGGCACCGCATCCGTCCTGACCGCCGCAGAGGCTCTGTGCCGCGCCTGGATGCCGATCGCCTACGACGCCATCGTGTACTGCCGCGACCGCTACGACCAAAAGGCAGGCGGCGACCGGATGCGGGAGAAGGTCCTCGCCCTGCAAGATGAAGCCGACACCGCCATCTACGACGTGTGCCGCGCCACGGGCGTGCCGATGCTCGAGCTGCCCACGGGCCTGAGCGTCGACGAACGTGTCCAGTGGACTCTGCAACGCGTTGAGAGCATGGGATTGCTGGCCGCCTGACCCGGCTGGAGTCCTCACCCGGCAAGCGCCCCACCGGTCGAAGGACTCAGCACAGTGCCACAGCAGCCCGTGAACGACGTGATGCTCATCCTGGAACGCGACGGTGCCGTATGCCTCGCCGAGAGACGAGGCACCGGATACGCCGACGGCCAGTTGAACCTGCCCTCCGGAAAGCTGGACGAGGGCGAAGACGTCTTCACCGCCGTGATCCGCGAGGCCCTGGAGGAGACCGGCCTCGTCATCGAGCACGAGGCCCTGCAGATCGTGCACGTCATGCACTTCCGCAACCCCGAAGAAGAACCCCGGGTCGGCTGGTTCTTCACCGCTCGGCACTGGGAGGGCGAGCCCCGCAACATGGAGCCGCACAAGTGCGCAGGCCTGACCTGGCACCCCGTTCACCACCTCCCCAGCACCACCGTGCCGTACAACGCGCTGGGCATCGCCCACTACCTCAAGGGCGAACCGTTCTCCGTGCACGGCTGGTAGCGCCGGCATGCGCAGCGAGCCCGGCTTCCTCCGAAGCGGCCGGGCTCGTGACGTACCCGCGCGAGCAGCGTGTAACAGAACCGGGCCGTTGACGTTCCGGCAGTGAAGGGGGCTGCGCTTCGCGTCAACCCCGTCTTGAACCGGAGGTACGCTGACGCCCGCAACAGCTCCTCTTACGGCCCCGCCCATCCGCTCGCACATGCAGCAGAGCCTCTTCGCCCGGCTCGAACCCGTGACAGCCGCGCCCACCGGCTCACAGACCAAGACGCTCAAGGAGTCCGACCTGCACGGCCCACCGGCCCCTCCCGAGCCGGAGAAGAAGCCGGACCTCTCCCACGTCTGGGTCGTCGCCGCCGAAGTCGACGTCACCCCGAAGACCGCGAGCCTCGCTCGTTCTGGGCCGGCCACCAACTCCTCGTACCGCCGGAGCGTGACACTGCCGACCTTGGTACTTGCGGGCATACGGCCCACCCCCTGCGGCCGGGGCGTCGGCTCTCCCTGCCGGCGACAAGCCCCGGCCCCTCTCCACGAGGTTCTCAGAGCCAGTGTGCATAACCCCGGCCGGGCGCGCGACGCCTGGCACACACTGCCCTGCACCTGAAGGGCGCGGGGGGACCCCATCGAGGACGTGCACGTGATCGACGGGCAAGAGGCGTACACGGACGGACCGAGCGGGGGCCGCGCGGTGGGCGATTAATTTCTCAAGGCCGCACATGGGAAATGCACGAACAGGCATGTGGAAACACCGTTCCGTATGGCAAACCGTGGCTGCTAGCTTCGGGACCGTCGGCGCCGGGCAGTCGGCTCGGTCTTTGCCTGGAAGGACGGTCTGTGTCACCTCTAGCAGTGAAAACAGATGCGCGTGCCTGGGAGGACGTGGCGAATTCGATCGAATTCGTTCCTGCCGCGTACTCCAGCAAGACCCGGCCGGAGTCAGCAGCGCAGGAAATGCTGAGGTGCGGCCCGGAGGACATCGAAACGCTGATCGCCGCGGGATTGCCGTTCGATGTGCGGTCAGGGGTGCGGCACTTCGACGTCAATGACCTGTACAACCTCGGAATGTATTCCGGCAGGTCGAACACGCAGCCGGAGCTGGCCTTCAGGATGCTCTTCCGCTTCGCGGGACGTCCGGTGGAGGACCTGCTGCGCCCGCGGACGTGGGACTTCCAGGTCCGGCTGGAGTGCGAGGACTGCCGCGGGGCCGCGCCCTGGCACTTCGAAGCGCCCGACGCGGGCCGGTTCGGCGGGGCCGTCACCGATGTGGTGGCGCCGGCGCGGGCGAGCGGGAAGACGGCCGCGTACACGGCGACCGTCACCACGACGGGCGTGCGCACCCCCCTGGTCTCCCCCGAACTGCGGCGCCTGACCCGCGACTACCTCGCCGCCGGCTACCGCTGGCAGATGGTCCCGGTCGCCATGCAGGCCGACTACCGGCTGGTGCACGACCTGGGGTCGACGAGCTGCATCGCGGCGAGCCTGCTGCTGGCCGAGCGCTTCCGCGAGGCCGGTCACCGCGCCGAGGCGAAACGCGGCTGGTTCTGCGGCGTCCTCGGCGGCGCGCTCGACCTGCCCCACGCCAGCGTGGAGGTCGAGGACGACGACGGCGTGCTCAAGACCGTGGACATCGCCAAGGCGCAGCTCGCCGCCCGCCTCTCGGCGGACACGGACGCCTTCCAGGAGCTCTGCCTCGGTTCGGTCTACAACAAGGTGATCCCCTCCACCGCGTCCGGAAACGCGGCCTTCGCCACCCACGACTGCGGGTCGCGGACGCCGGTGCATGTGCGCGCGGACATCCGCTCGCTGCGCTGACCCCGATTTCCCGCGCCACTCATTTCGGAAGGACGAGTGTCAATGGCGGTACGTGAGATAAAACCGGTCGTCCTCGACCTGGACCGGTTGGAGAATCTCGCCGAGTCCGGCTACTACAACCCGTACACGATGTTCGACTGGCCCGATTCCATCGAACCGGACCTGCCGTGGATGTCCGAGAACCTGACCACGCTCGCCGGCACCCCGATGTGGGACGAACTCACCCGGGAACAGCAGATAGCGCTCACCCGGTACGAGGCGATCAATTTCTTCAGTCTCAACATTCACGGTATCCGTGAACTGATGAGTGAAGTCGTGATGCGCATTCACGAGCGTACGTACGCGGACGTCTCGGAGTTCCTGCACCACTTCATCGGTGAAGAGAACGAGCACATGTGGTTCTTCGCGCAGTTCTGCCTGCGCTACGGCGGCAAGCTCTACCCGGCCCAGCCGACGCTGAAGGCCGACTCGGTGGACCACCTCTCCCCGGTGGCCCGCGAGCTGATCGTGTTCGCGCGCATCCTGATCTTCGAGGAGATCGTCGACTACTTCAACGCGCACATGGCCACGGACCAGTCGCTGCCGCCCATCGCCCGCGAGATCAACCGGGTGCACCACCAGGACGAGAGCCGGCACGTCGCGTTCGGCCGGATGATCTTCACCCATCTCCTCGGCCAGGTCGCCGAGCGGGACCCGGACGAGGTGCCGGTGGTCGCCGAGTACCTGGAGAACTACCTGCAGTACAGCATCGGCACCCTCTACAACCCGGCCGCCTACCGCGACGCGGGCATCCCCGACGCGCTGACCCTGCGGCGCAGGGCGCTGGCGCACCCCGCGCGGGTGGAGGCGCACGACCAGGTGCTCAAGCGCACGAGGAAGTTCCTCACCAAGGCCGGCGTGGGACGGGAGGCGATCAAGTGATGTCCGAAGCGATGCAGGCGGTCCGCGACTTCATCCAGGGCCGCAACCCCAAGGTCGGGCCGCTCACCGAGGAGCTCGACCTGATCGACAGCCGCGCCATCGACTCGCTCGCGTTCGTCGAGTTCATCTTCCTGCTGGAGGAGCTGAGCGGCGAGGCGATCGACCCCGAGGACCTGGACCTCGACGACTTCCGCACCCTCAAGGCACTCAAGAACCGATTCTTCGTGAAGGAAGCGGCATGCTGACGACGACCGACAACGGCCTCGGGGTTCTCGACGGCAGCCAGCTCAGGCTGCTGCGGGCCATCGACGCGACGTTCCTGCGCCTGGCCGGAGACTGGCGGGCCCCGGAGTTCCGGTTCCCGTTCCTGATGCGGTGCAAGGACCTCGACACCTTCGACTACTACGACAACTTCCCGCACCTGGGCCTCGCTGCGACCCGGCTCGACCCCGCGCTCCTGGCCGCCGAGCTGGCCACGACGGCGCGGCCGACCGAGCGGATACCGGCCCAGGTGATGGAGCCGACCGCCTTCGCCCTGCCCTCCGCGGCCTGCTACTCCATCTACGTCGACCTGGCCGGCTCCGTACTGCCCGACGAGGGAGTCCTGCGCACCACCGTCGGCACGTGCTTCCGCAACGAGGACCACTACGAGGGGCTGCAGCGCCTGCTGGGCTTCTCCATGCGCGAGATCGTGTGCGTCGGACCGGAGCAGGCGGCCAAGCACCACCTGGTCCGGGCGAAGGAAGCCGTGGTGGCCCTGTGCACCGAACTCGGCCTGGACCTGCGCATCGAGGCGGCCACCGACCCGTTCTTCGACAAGAACAGCGGCAAGGCCAAGATGCAGCGGCTCTTCCCGGTGAAGGAGGAGTTCGTCGTCGGCGGCCTGGCGATCGGCTCCGTCAACTACCACCGGAACTTCTTCGGCGACCGCTGCGACATCAGGGCCGGCGCCGAGACCGCGCACACGAGCTGCCTGGCCTTCGGCCTTGAGCGCTGGGTGCACACCCTGACGGACCGGTTCGGCGGGGCGGACGCCGCGGCGTCCGCCGTCGAGAGCCTGAGTTGATGCGTACCACCGCGGCCGGGGCGCTCGGCCTGGAGACGAGTCTGCTGCAGTCGGGCATGGGCGGCGTCGCGGGCACGGAACTGGCCTGCGCGGTGTCCGAGGCCGGGGCGGCCGGCTGCGTGGGCGGCTACAAGCTGGCCGGCGGCGCGCTGTCGGCCGTGCTGGAGCGGTTGACCGCGGGCACCGGCCGGCCCGTCGGGGTGAACCTGATCCCGGAGGTCGTCGGGTCCGCCGAGCTCGACCGGCAGGTGGCGCAGGTGCTCGACGAGACACCGCGGCGCGTGCACCTGTCCTTCTTCGGGATGCCGGAGGACGCGGTGCTCGCCCGGGTCGCCGCGGCGGGGCGCCGCTCGGTGGTCCAGGTGGGGACGGTCGACGACGGGGTGCGCGCCGCCGCGCTGGGCGCGGTGGTGGTGGCCCAGGGCACCGAGGCGGGCGGCCACCTGCTGGGCACGTCGCTCCGCGACGACCTGGTGGGCGCGCTGCGCACCCTGCTGCCCGACGCCTGCCTCGTCGCCTCGGGCGGCATCGGCTCCCCCGAGGAGGCCGCACGGGCACTGGCCGCGGGCGCCGACGGGGTGCTGCTGGGCACCGCCTTCGTCGTCGCCCGTGAGTCGCGGGCCCACGCCCGCTTCAAGTCGGCGGTGACCGGCGCCGCGGAGAGCGACACCGTCATCACCGACGTGTACGAGATCGGCTGGCCGGGCCGGCGGCACCGCGTGCTGGCCACAGCCGTCACCGCCGACCCGCACCAGCCCGCGAAGTTCATCGGCAGGACGGTGGTCGAGGGCAAGCCCTACCTGGTGCCGCGCTTCAGCGCGGCGGTGCCCACGGACGCGACCAGCGGCCGCATCGAGGAGATGGCGCTGTACTGCGGCAACTCCTGCGGGGCGATCACCGACGAAGTTCCGGCGGCCGACGTCGTCGCCGCCTACGCACGGGTCCTTCCGGGGGCCGAAGTGGTCAAGAATCGAGAGAGGGCGGAGAGCCATGCCGGCTGACGAAGCGCACGACGAGTACCACCACGACCTGAGCTACCGCGAGGGCGTACCGCCGGTACGCACCCGGGAGGGCGTCGAGCTGTACTGCGAGTCCACCGGCGAGGGCATCGCCGTCACGACGCTCAACAACTTCTTCTTCTCCGCCCCGTTCTGGCGGGACTACACCGACGAACTCGCCAGGCACTACCGCGTCGTCAGCTACGACCTCTGCAACCACGGCCGCTCCACGCGCCTGCCGCAGGAGCCGACCTGGGAGGAGCACACGGCGGACGTGATCGGGCTGCTCGACGGCCTGGAGATCGAGTCGACGTACCTGCTCGCCTCGTCGGCCTCCACCCAGCTCGCCCGCGACGTGGCCCTCGCCCACCCCGACCGCGTACGGGGCCTCGTGCTGGCCGGACCGGTCCTCGGCCCGCAGGGCATGCGGCGTCACCGCGGCCTTCAGCGCGCGTGGCTGCGCACACTGAACGACCATGACATCCCCACCCTGTTCAGCCACATGTACCCGGAGTTCATCAGCACGGAGATGAACGAGGAGTACGGCGCGGCGGGCTACCTCGGCCTCCGGGAGAGCTTCCTCGCCATGTCGACGCCCGAGGAGCTCAACAACGGCCTGACGCTGGCGCAGAAGGGCGACTCAAGCCCCGAGCTGCTGACCCGCATCCAGGCGCCGACGCTGATCGCCCTGGGCGACGACGACATCCTGCTCAGCCCCACGGGCGGCCACGAGCTGGCGGCGCTGTTCCCGAACGGCCGCTGCGAGATCATGCCGAAGGCCGGCCACGTGCCCTTCCTCGACGACCCCGCGGGCTTCCAGGAGCTCGTACGGAAGTTCATCGACGAAGCGGAAGCGCATGTCTGACACGGCGGTGGTGGAGGTGCGGCAGCGCATCCGTGAGCTGCTGGTCGACGTGTTCGGCGGCCCCTCCTTCGTCGGCGGAGTGCCCGACACCGTGTCGCTCCGCGAGGCCGGGGTCCCCTCCACCGCGCTGGTCGCCCTGCTGGTCGCGATGGAGGACGCGTTCGGCTTCGAGTGGGACGACGACGTCCGGCCGGAGGTGCTGCGGTCGATCGACTCGCTGGCGGGCCATGTCGTGGCGCTGCGCGGCTGAGGGCCTCGCCGTCCCCGGCGGGCGGGCCGTTCTCCGGGACGTGGCGCCGCGGACGTCGATGGCGACGTCTCCGGTGCCCGCCCCCCACGGGCCGGCCGAGCAGTTCGCGGCCGGCCGCCGCGCGGCCGCCGCGGCACTGGCCGCGGCCGGGTCGGCCGAGCGGGCCGTGCCGCGGGCCAGGGACGGCAGACCGCTCTTCCCCCCGGGGTTCACCGGTTCGATCTCCCACACCGGCCGGCTCGCCGCCGCCGTGGTGGTCCCCGGTGCCGAGGCGGTCGGCGTCGACATCGAGTCCGCGGTCATCCCCCCGCGTGTGGCCGCGTTCGTCCTGCGGGAACGGGAGCGGCGCCGGCTGCTCGCCCCGGCGGGCCCCTACACCGCGCGCGACCTGTTCGCCGCCAAGGAGGCCGCGTTCAAGGCGATGAACTGCATCGGCACGCTGGGGGAGTTCCTGTTCTGGCAGATCGGCCTCGGCGGGACCGGCGGCGAGCTGACCGCGACCCACCGGGGCGAGTCGGTGCCCCTGTGGGTCCGCTCGGAGGCGGATCTCTCGTTCGCCGTGGCGGTCCGGTACTGAAGCCCACGCGGGCAGGCAGCGCGACGCCCCGGTCCCCCCGCCCACCCGCCCTCGTACGAGCGTGATCCGCCGCTCGGCCCGGGCCGACGTCCTCATCTGGAGACCTTCGTGACCAGCACACCTCCATCCGAGGGGAGCGCACGCTTCCAGCGCACGCTGACCACCCCGAAGATCGTGTTCATCATCATCGCCGCGGCCGCCCCGCTGGCCGCGATGGTGTTCACCGTCCCGCTCGCCTTCGCCATCGGCACCGGTCCCGGCGTACCGGCCATGTTCCTCTTCGCGGGCCTGACCCTGCTGTGCTTCTCCGCCGGCTACGCCGCCATCGCCCGGCGGATCAGCCACATGGGCGGCTTCTACACCCACATCGCGCACGGCCTCGGCCGCCGCACGGCGGCCGGGTCGGGACTGCTCGCGGTGCTCGCCTACAACGCCGCCACGGTCGGGGTCCTCGGCGCCTTCGCCTACTTCACCCAGAACGTCGCCGCGGCCCACGGCCTGGACCTGCCCTGGCAGCTGTGGGCGGGCCTCGGCCTGCTCCTGGTCGGCATGCTCGGCTACCGGGAGGCCGACCTCAGCGCCCGGCTGCTGTCCCTCTGCATGGTGTGCGAGATCGCCATCCTGGTCGCCCTGGACATCGCCGTCCTCGTCCGCCACGGCGGCGCGGCGCTGCCCGCGGCCTCCTTCGCCCCCCACGAGATGCTGGCCCCCGGGCTCGGCGTCTCCGTGATGTTCGGCTTCGCCTCCTTCCTCGGCTTCGAATCGGCCGCGCTGTACGGCGAGGAGGCCAAGGCACCGCACCGCAGCGTGCCCCGCGCCACCGTCGTCGCCGTGCTCACGGTCGCCTCGTTCTACGCCCTGACCAGCTGGGCCGCCGTCGGCGCCCTGGGGTCGGAGCGGGTGCGCGCCCAGGCCGAGAGCCATCTCGGCGACCTCTTCTTCCTGCTCAGCGACGACTACCTGGGGCACCCGGCCACCGTCACCATGCAGATCCTGCTGTGCACCAGCCTGTTCGCCGCCTGGCTGGCGCTGCACAACGCCGCCAACCGGTACATGTACGCCCTGAGCCGCGACGGGCTGCTGCCGCGCGCGCTGCACGCCACCCGCGCCGGGCACGGCTCCGTGCACCGGGCCAGTGTGGTCCAGTCCGTCCTCAGCACGGCGGTGGTCACCCTGTTCGCGGTCGCGGGCCTCGACCCGTACGTGAACATGTCGACCAGCATGCTGGGCCTCGGCACCCTCGGCATCATCCTGCTGCAGGCCGTGGCCTCGGTGGCCGTCATCGGCTACTTCCGCCATCAGCGCGAGGGACGCTGGAAGACCGTCGTCGCGCCCGCGCTGGGAGCCATCGGGCTGATCTCCGCGGCGGTACTCGTGGTGTCCAACTTCGATGTGCTGACCGGTACCGACGAGCCGCTCGTCACCGCCCTGCCGTGGCTCCTGCTGCTGGTCGCGGGCGTCGGCGTCGCCCTCGCCTCCTGGCTGCGCTCGGCCCGGCCCGGCCGGTACGCGCGCCTGGGCGGCGTGTCCGCGCCGGCGTCGCCACCACCCCCCGTCCCGGTGCCCGCCGTCCCGGCCGGGGACCCCTCCGGCAGCCTCTCCCGAGCCGCGCCGTGACCGCGGGCCGCTCCGGGGACCGCGCAGTGAAAGGACCAGCCTCCATGGCTCGTGAAGCCGAAACGCACGCGGACATACCCTTCGGTCCCGAGGACACACCGTGGCAGAAGACCTTCAGCGGCCTGCGGGTCGTCGGCGGCCGGCCCTACGGCACCCCGCCGTCCTCCGACCCCAGGGAAGCCTACATCGGGGTGCCCGAAGTGCCCCACCACAAGGTGCAGTTGCCGCCCACCGGACTGGACGCGGACCAGTACACCGAGGCCGAGGCGCTCTTCCGCAGCCACATCGACACCCAGACGCGCAACTTCGCCGGCTACCAGGTCACCAGCGCCCTCGACTACGAGGGGCGCCTCGGGCACTACCTCAACCGGCACCTCAACAACGTCGGGGACCCCTACCAGTCCAGCTCGTACACGCTCAACTCCAAGGTCCTTGAGCGGGCCGTGCTCGACTACTTCGCCTCGCTGTGGCACGCCAAGTGGCCGCACGACCCGCAGGACCCCGAGTCGTACTGGGGCTACGTCCTGACCATGGGCTCCAGCGAGGGGAACCTGTACGGACTGTGGAACGCGCGGGACTACCTGTCGGGCAGGCCCCTGCGCACCGACCGCCAGCGGCCGGGCCCGGCGGCCGACGCCGGACGGGCGCCGCGCGGCGCGGGACCGCACGCCTTCCACCCGGTGGCGTTCTTCTCCGAGGACACCCACTACTCGCTGACCAAGGCGGTCCGGGCACTGGACATCGACACCTTCCACGCCCTGGGTTCCACGCGCTACCCCGACGAGAACCCCCTCGCGCCGGGCACCCCCTGGCCGCGGCAGGTGCCCTCCACCGAGCACGGTGCCATCGACGTCGACCAGCTCGCCGTCCTGGTCCGGTTCTTCGCGAGCCGCGGCCACCCGATCCTGGTCAGCCTCAACTACGGGTCCACCTTCAAGGGCGCCTACGACGACGTCGAGGCGGTCGCCCGTACGGTGCGCGGCATCTGCGCCGAGTATGGTCTCGACAGCCGGCGGGTCGCCGGCGGCCGGGGCGAGGACGGCGGCCCCGGCGAACGGTCGGGGTTCTGGGTCCACGTCGACGGGGCCCTCGGCGCCGGATACACGCCCTACCTGGAGATGGCCAGGGACGTCGGCATGGTGGAGCAGACACCGCCGGTCTTCGACTTCCGGCTCCCCGACGTGCACTCGCTGACCATGAGCGGCCACAAGTGGATGGGGACGCCGTGGGCGTGCGGGGTGTTCATGACCCGTACCGGACTGCAGATGGCCCCGCCCGGGTCGGCGGAGTACATCGGCGCCGCCGACACCACCTTCGCGGGCTCCCGCAACGGCTTCTCCTCGCTGCTGATGTGGGACTACCTGGCCCGTCACTCCTACGACGACCTGGTCGGGCTCGCGGCCCGGTGCGACGGCCTCGCCGCCTACACCCACGCGCGGCTGCTCGCGCTGCAGGAGCGGCTCGGCCGCGACCTGTGGGTGGCGCGCAGCCCGCAGTCGCTGACCGTGCGGTTCCGCCAGCCGCGGGCGGACATCGTGCGCCGCTACTCCCTCTCCGGCGAGACCGTGCACGTCGACGGCGCGGCCCGCGCCTACGTCCACCTCTACGCGATGCGCCACCTCACCAGGGAGCGCGTCGACGAACTCATCGGCGAGCTGCGCCGGCCCGGTGCCTTTCCCCGCTCGCCCTGACCGATGTGAACCCGCGACCGACGTCCACGACGTGACCCGGGGCCCCCGGCGGGGCCCCGGAACCGTCCCGAGCCATCACCGAGGAGAGACATGTCCGCTCGACAGCACGGCTTCCGGTTCACCGCCGAGGAACTGGCGGCGTTCCACCGGAACGGCTACGCGGGCCCCTTCACGCTCTACCGGCCCGACGAGATCGAGCGGAAGTGGGCCGAGGCCCGCCAGGCACTCGCGGACCGCAGCGCCGCGGTGTACCGGGACGAATCCGACGGCTCGGGGGCGGCGAACCTGTCCAACTACGACCGGCACCTCGACAACGCCTTCCTCGCCGAGCACATCACCCAGCCGGGCATCGTGGACCGGGTCGCCTCCGTGCTCGGCCCCGACGTGCTGTGCTGGCGCTCGGACTTCTTCCCCAAGTACCCGGGGAACGAGGGCACGGACTGGCACCAGGCGGCCACCTTCGCCAACGCCTGCGGCCGGCCCCAGATCCAGTGGCCGCGGGGCGCGGGCCAGGGCGGCTCCCTCACGGTGTGGTGCGCGTTCACCGACGCCACCGCCGACATGGGCGGCCTGCAGTTCATCCCGGGCACGCACCGCACCATGTACTACGACGAGACCAAGCGGATGCGCTACGACCCCGACCGGAACATCTCCGTGGAGAAGAACGGCGTCCGGCGCGGGTTCTTCGGCTACGACTACCGCGAGCTCCAGATCGACCCGGGCTGGCAGCCGGACGAGTCGAAGGCGGTGTCCCTGGACATGCGCGCCGGGCAGTTCGTCATCTTCTCCTCGCGTCTGCTGCACGCCTCGCACCCGCATGCCGGCCGGACCAGACGCATGCGCATGGGCTTCTCGGCGCGCTACGTCCCCACCTGCGTGCGGGTCTACCCCGGTGCCTCGGAGGTCGAGGAGTACGGCGGCAGGGCGAGCCTCGAACGGTACGGGACGGTCCTGGTCAGCGGCGCGGACCGCTTCGGCCACAACCGCGTCGCCACGAGCACCACCACCGGCCGCGCCTTCCGCCGCCGCGGCGGTGTGCCCGCCGGTTCCTGAGAGCCTGTGTCATCACCCCGGCCGGGCGTGCGACGCCTGGCACGCACGCTCGCGGCGTTGCCGAAACGCCCACGTGGCTCCGCCACGAGGACGCTCCGGCGCCTTGCGATCGCACGCACCAGACGCCGCACGCTGATCCGGCCGGGGTGATGACACAGGCTCTGAGACCCGGACGTGCGGGACGGGCGCGCGGTCCGCCGACGGCCGCCGCGCCCCCCGCACCCGTCACGCCGGCGCCGCGGCCGCGGGCACGCCGACGACGGGCAGGCCGCCGTCCTCATGGCGCCGCTTGCACGCCCGGCGCTGCACCTTGCCGCTGGAGGTCTTGGGCACGGTGCCGCGCCGGACGACGAGCACCTCGTCGGGGGTGATCCTGTTCCGCTCCCGTACGGCGTCGTGCACCCGGCGGCGCACCTCCTCGGCGCCCAGGGAGTTCAGGAGCCGGCCGTCGGCCTCGACGACCACCACGAGCCGCTCCCGCTCACCGTCCTCGGTGGAGAAGGCGGCGGCGCAGTTCGGGTGCGAGCCGGGCAGTGCCAGCTCGGCGGAGAGCTCGATGTCCTGCGGGTAGTGGTTGCGCCCCTTGCGGATGATGACGTCCTTCAGGCGCCCGGTGACGAACAGCTCGCCGTCGTGCAGGAACCCGAGGTCCCCGGTGCGCAACCGCGGTCCGCCGGACGGCTCCGGGCCCGCGACCTCGGCCCGGAAGATCTCCTCGCTCGCCTCGGCGCGCCCGTGGTAACCCCGGGCCACGCAGGGGCCGCTGATCCAGATCTCGCCCACCTGGCCGTCGAGCAGGAGGCGGTGCGTGGCGGGGTCGACGACGTCCACCCGGGTGCCGCCGACCGTGCCGCCGCTGCCGACCAGGGGGACGGCGTCGGCGGCGCGGTCGCCGACGGGCTGCGCGGTGCCGTTGCGCAGGGCCTCGGCGGACAGCCACAGGACCGTGGGCTCCCGGTCCTGGCGGGAGCCCGTGGCCTTCAGGGTGTTCTCCGCGAGGCCGTACCCGGGGCACATGGCGCGCGGGTCGAAGCCGTGCGGCGCGAAGGCGTCGGTGAAGGCGCGGACGGTGCTCCAGCGCACCGGTTCGGCGCCGTTGGCGGCCACGCGCCACCGGGAGAGGTCGCCGACGGCGCCGGCCTTGCCCTCCGCCGCCGCCCGTACGCACAGCTCGTAGGCGAAGCTGGGCGCGGCGGCGTGCGTGCCGCCGAAGCGGGCGATGGCCTCCAGCCAGCGGGCGGGGCGGCGGATGAAGGCCTCCGGCGCCATCAGGTAGGAGGGGATGCCCGCCCACAGCGGCATCACGACCCCGAAGAGCATGCCCATGTCATGAAAGAGCGGCAGCCAGTTGACGACCGCGCCGTCCGGCCGGCACGGCCACAGCTCGTCGGTCTCGACCACGTTGGCGAGGAAGTTGGCGTGGCTGACCATGACGCCCTTGGGGTCGCCGGTCGAGCCGGACGTGTACTGGAGCAGCGCGATGTCCTCGGGGCCGGGAAAGGCGGGCGCGACGGCGTCCGGGTCGTGGCGCGGCGTGTCGGTGGCGACGAACCTCAGCCCGGTCAGCTCCGGCATGTCACCGAAGCGGGCCCGCACGTCGTCCGCGACCTCCGCGGTGGTCAGGACGGTCGAGGTCCCCGCGTCGTCGGCGATCCGGCGCAGCCGCTCCACCTCCTCGCGGCGCCGCGGCACCTGGACGGGCGCGCCGGCCACCCGCGCGTACATGCACCCCAGCAGGGTGCGGACGAACTCCGGTCCCGCGGGGTAGAGCAGCACGGCGCCGTGCCCCGAGAGCCCCTCGGCGGCGAACGTGGCCGCCCGCGCGGTGGCGTCGCCGTGGAGGCCGCCGTAGGTGAGCGTCTCGCCGGGGTCCTCGCCGTCGCGCAGGAAGACGTAGGCGGTCTTGCCGGGCTGTGTCTCGCCGCGCAGCCGCAGGGCGTCCGCCAGGGTGCGCACGTCCACGGTCGCATTCGGTCCGGTGCTGGTCACGGGTCGGATCTCCTCAGGCATGCGGGACTTCGGGCGGGTGGGGGTCGGTGAGGTCTCGGGACTACTGCGCCGTGGGCATCGGGGCCAGCAGCTGTTCCACCGCCGTCAGCACCTTCCGCGTCGCCACCGCGGCGGCCGGGACGATGCCGGCCATGAGGAGGTATCCGTGCACCAGACCCGGAGCGGGCACGTGGTGCACCTCGACGCCGCCGGCCGCCAGGCGCACCGCGAGCCCGACACCCTCGTCGTGCAGCGGGTCGAACTCGGCCGTGCCGATCACCGTGGGCGGCAGCCCGCGGTGATCGGCGCCCAGCAGGTCGATCTCCCGGTCCGCGCGGCGAGCCGGGTCCGGTACGTACTGGTCGTAGTACCAGCGCAGGTCGTCGACCTCCGACAGGTACCCCGTGCCGTATCGGCGGACGGACTCCGACCGAAGGTACGGGTCGGCCGGCGGATACACCAGCAGTTGCGCGGCGAACCGGACGCCGCCGTGGTCACGGTGGTGCATCGCGGCCCCGACGGCCAGGGCCCCGCCCGCGCTGTCCCCGGCGATCACGTGGTGGCGGCCGGGGAAGGCGCGCTCCGCCCACTCCGAGGCGGCGATGCCGTCCCGCAGCGGGCCGGGGTGCGGGTGCTCCGGCGCACGCCGGTAGTCGACGGAGACGACGACCGCGCCGAGGAAGGAGGCGATGCGGCGGCAGACCGGGTCGTGCGTGTCGACGTCACCGACCACCCAGCCGCCCCCGTGCAGATACGTCACCAGACGCCCCCGGTCGGCGGGCGGCAGGTACGTCCGGACGCCGAACTCGCCGTCGACGGCGTCCAGCACGTGGTCCTTCGTCTCGATGCCCGCGTTCCGCGCGGCACCGCCGCGGGCGTGTGCCGCCTGCGCGGCGTAGCGGGCGCGCACCTGTGCCACGGGGAGGGTGCGCGCCGGTTCGGGTCGCCCGCCGGCCTGCCATTTGATCAAGGCGCGGACGAAACGGTCCATGGCCAAGGGGCTCTCCTTGCGTCACACCAGCGAAGGACTCAACGGTTTGAATCCGCGTAGCCGGCTGTACATGTGGTACGGGTACGGCGCGGTGACCGCACTGGCCTTGTCGAGCCGGGACAGCTGCTCGGCGTCCAACTGCCAGCCGACCGCGCCCAGGTTGTCCCGCAACTGCTGCTCGTCACGCGCACCGATGATGACCGTCGCCACTGTCGGCCGGGTCAGGAGCCAGTTCAGCGCCACTTGAGGCACGGTGCGGCCCGTCTCCGCGGCGATGTCGTCGAGCACGTCGACCAGGTCGTAGAGCCGTTCGTCGTCGATCGGCGGCGCGGCCGCGGCCGTCCGGTGCAGCCGGCTCGCCTCCGGCAGCGGCTGTCCGCGGCGGACCTTCCCGGTCAGGCGGCCCCAGCCGAGCGGGCTCCAGACCACCGCGCCGACGCCCTGGTCGTGGGCGAGCGGCATGAGCTCCCACTCGTAGTCACGGCCGGCGAGCGAGTAGTAGACCTGGTGGGCGACGTACCGGGTGAAGCCGTTCCGGTCGGCGGCCGCCAGGGACTTCATCAGCTGCCAGCCGGCGAAGTTCGACGCGCCCACGTAGCGGATCTTGCCCGAGCGGACCAGGTCGTCCAGGGCCGCGAGCGTCTCGTCGACCGGGGTGCCGGAGTCGAAGACGTGCAGCTGGAACAGGTCGATGTGCTCCACGCGCAGCCGGCGCAGCGACCCCTCGACCGCCTTGATCAGCCGCGCCCGGCCCGTGCCCATCTCGCCGGGCCCGGAACCGGTGGGGGTGCCCGTCTTGGTGGACAGCAGCACCCGGTCCCTGCGCCCGGCGATCGCCGCGCCGAGCAGCTCCTCCGACTTCCCCTCCGAGTAGACGTCGGCGGTGTCGAACATCGTCACACCGGCGTCCAGACAGATGTCGACCATGCCCCGCGCCTGCTGCTCGTCGGTGTTGCCCCAGGCGCTGAACAGGCTGCCGCGGCCGCCGAACGTGGCCGCGCCCAGACTCAGGACCGGGACGTGCAGACCGGAGGCTCCGAGCCGTCGGTATTCCATGACCGTCTCCTCTCCGGCGACTCCGTCACCAGTCGATCAGCGTCAGGGAGACGGCGAACCCGCCGCCCATGCCGAGCATCAGCACCCGGTCGCCCTCGCGCAGCTCCCCGGAGCGGGCCGCCTGGTCGAGCGTGAGCGGGACCGACGCCGAGCCGACGTTGCCGAACGCGCCGACGGTGCGGTGCAGCGTGGCGCTCGGCAGGTCGAGCTTGGCCCACAGGTCGTCGAGCATGACCCCGTTGGCCTGGTGCGGGATCAGGTGGTCGATGTCGGTGGGCAGCACCTCGCAGTCGTGCAGGAACTGCTTCACGAGTCCGGGCACCGTGTTGATGATGAAGTCCCGGATGGTGCGCCCCTCCATCGAGAAGTACTGCAGGCCGGCGGCGTGCGTCTGCGGGTCGTGCGGCAGCCTGCTGCCGCCCGCCGGCACGATGACGAGGTCGGACAGGTCGCTGTACATGTGGAACGCCGTCGTACGGATGCCATGGCCGGTGCCGCCCGCGCCGATGACCGCGGCGCCGGCGCCGTCACCGAAGAGGATCACGGTCTTCTTGTCCGTCGGGTCCAGGATCCGGGAGTACAGGTCGGCGCCGATGACCAGGCCGTAGCCGCCGGACTTGGCGATGATCCCGTGGGCGACGTCGAGGGCGAAGGTGAAGCCGGCGCAGACCGCGTTCACGTCGAACGCCGAGACGCCGGGCGCGGCCCCGCCCAGGTTCCGGTGCACGAACACCGCGGTGGCCGGCTGCTTGTGGTCGGGGGTCGAGGTGGCGACCACGATGGTGGACAGCTGGTCCGCCGTGATCCCCGCCGCGTCGAGGGCTCTGCGCGCGGCGCCGGTGGCGAGGTCGGAGGTGGCCTGCCCCGGTGCGGCCCAGCGGCGCTCCCGGATGGCGGTCTTCCGTACGATCCAGGCGTCGTCGACCCCGGCGGGCGCGCCGACCTCGGTGTTGGACACGACGCGGTCCGGGACGTAGGCCCCGGTGCCGAGTATCGCGACAGGTGCTGAGGGCACGGGCATGGGCGGCCTCATTCCGTGACGTCGGCGGGCAGGGCGAAGTCCGTGGTGGCCTCGGGCCACTCCGGAACCGACTCGATCTCCAGCACCGCCACGGTCAGCGAGTAACCGCCGCCGGCGCTGACCAGGAGCACCAGGTCGCCCTCGCGGATCAGCTTCTTCTCCACGACGCGGGCCACCCCCGCGAGCAGGTCGCCCGCGCCCAGGTGCCCCGTGTAGCGGCCCCAGTCCATCAGCGAGCGGTCGGCGGTGATGCCCAGCGGCTCCAGGAACTGGGCGGTCATCAGGCCGTGGCCCATGTTGGGCATCAGGATCTTGGCGAAGTCGTCGAGCTTGTGGCCGGTCTTGTCCAGCACCGAGCGGACGATGTCCTGCAGCGCCACCTCGGCGCGCTGCATCACCGACTCCTTGCCGACCTTGGCCAGGTAGGACTTCTTGGGCGCGCGCAGGTCGTCGACCTTCGGCTGCGGGGACGTGGTGAAGGGGTGGTTGCCGCGGTGCAGCGGCTCCAGCGAGGCGTCGGTGTACGACGCGATGGCGTGGATGCGGGCGAAGCCGCCCGCGGTGGAGAGCACCATGGCCGTGGCCCCGTCGCCGACGACGATGCCGTACGCGCCCCGCCACCGGTCCATGCCGGGCAAGCAGAACCGGTCCGAGGTGGTGACCAGGGCGCTCGTCCCGCGGCCGGCCTGGAGCTGGGACACGGCCAGGTCCATCGCGACCATGCCGCCGTTCGACAGCTGCTGCACGTTCACCGCGAAGGCGCCGGTGATGCCGAGCTCCCGCTGGATGTACGGGCCCGAGGTCCAGCAGTAGTCGCGGCCCTGGTGGTAGACGGACGCGTGCACGAGCGCGTCGAGTCTGCCGCCGACCACGTGCGCGGCACGGTCGAGCGCGCGCCGCGCCGCATAGGCCGCCATGTCCGGGACCGAGGTCTCGTCGGCGACGACCGGCAGGCAGAGCATTTTGTTGACTTCGAAATCCTCGGCAGCGTACTTGCCTTCGGCCACTGCTTCTCTGGCCGATTCGGCGGGCGGAATCCAGGCGGCTGCCGACGTGATGTAGACAGGAGCGGTCATTCTTCACTTCCTCCGAGTTCGATGCCCGCGGATAGAATTCCTCCGCCGGAATGGATTTCACGCTACCAGCGCCGCCCGGATGGTCCGCATATTAAATTCTCACGCCTTGCACTCAATAGTGCACAGGTGTGATGCGGCGGCCGGCCGCATTGTGCGGCGGGATCACAGGGGGATGTTGCCCCGGTGCGTCCGCGGCGCGGGGACCGCTTCGTTGCGCAGCGCGCGCAGGGCTCCGGCGACGTGCTCGCGGGTGTCCGAGGGAGTGATGACCCCGTCGATGTAGCCGAGCTCGGCCGCCACGTACGGCGTGCAGTAGCGGTCCTGGTACTCCCGCTCCAGTTCGGCCCGGACCGCCGCGACGTCCCCGCCCTCGTCGCGCACCTGCGCCAGCCGGCGGCGGTGCACGATGCTCGTCGCGCCCTGTGCCCCCATGATCGCGATCTCCGCGCTGGGCCAGGCCAGGTTGACGTCCGCGCCGAGGTGCTTGGAGCCCAGCACGTCGTACCCGGCGCCGTACGCCTTGCGCGTGATCACGGTGACCATGGGGACCGTCGCCTCGGCGTAGGCGTAGATGAGCTTCGCGCCGCGCCGGATGATGCCGCTCCACTCCTGGGTGGTGCCGGGCAGGAAGCCGGGCACGTCCACGAAGGTCAGGATCGGCACGTTGAACGCGTTGCAGGTCCGCACGAAGCGCGCCGCCTTCTCGGCGGCGTCGATGTCGAGGCAGCCGGCGAAGTGCAGCGGCTGGTTCGCGACGATGCCGACGCTGTGGCCCTCGACGCGGGCGAACCCCACGAGGATGTTCCGCGCGAACAGCTCCTGGACCTCCAGGAACTCGCCGTCGTCGACCACGCCCTCGATCGCCTCGTGCATGTCGTAGGGCTCGGTCGGCGAGTCCGGGATCAGCGAGTTCAGCTTCTTCTCCAGGTCCAGCGGGGCCCGGTCGACCAGCGGCCTGCCCGTCCAGTCCATGGCGTCGAAGACGGGGGCCTCGCCGGCGCTGTTGTCCGGCAGGTGCGAGAGCAGCACCCTGACGTAGGAGATGGCGTCCTCTTCGTCGGCGCCCAGGTAGTGCACGTTCCCCGACTTGGTGCTGTGCGTCCTGCCGCCGCCGAGGTCCTCGAAGCCGACGTCCTCGCCGGTGACCGTCTTGACCACGTCGGGGCCCGTGATGAACATGTGCGAGGTCTGGTCGACCATGACCACGAAGTCGGTGAGCGCGGGGGAGTACGAGGCACCGCCCGCGCAGTACCCCATGATCAGCGAGATCTGCGGGATCTGGCCCGACGCCTGTACGTTGCGCTGGAAGATCTCCCCGTACATCGCCTGGGACTCCACGCCCTCCTGGATGCGGGCGCCGCCCCCGTCGTTGATGCCGATGAGGGGCCGGCCCGTCTTCATCGCCAGTTCCATGATCTTGAGGATGCGGCGGCCGTGCACCTTGCCGAGCGATCCTCCCTTGTAGCTCGCGTCCTGGCTGAAGACGCAGACGGTGCGGCCGTCGATGTCCCCGTATCCGGTGATGACGCCGTCGCCGTACTCGCCGCCCGCTTCCGCTTCGGACTCGGGGCGCGCGAACCGGTCGATCTCGACGAAGGAACCGGGGTCCAGAAGGAGATCTATGCGTTCCTGCGCGGTCAGCCTGCCTTTTGCGTGCTGCTTCTCGGCCATCCGGACCGTACGTGCGTCAATGGCTTCACGGCGTCGATGCAGGTCGTCGATCGCATCCCGCATGGTGCCCATTCTGCCTCCTCAACCGGGTCATCAATGCCCCAGTCATGACGGGGATTCGGATGATATATCCCGGAGGCGGTGATGGTGCGTGAAAATGAATGACGAATATGGACGCCTGAGAAATTCATAAAAGGCTGTGCGGAATTCACGCAGGCGTATGCGGATGAAATCGAGTCCGGCCCGCGGGCCCGTCCGGCCGCCCGGCCGTTCAACTGCCCGGGCGAGACGGTTGAACGGTCAGGCCGGTTCCGGGGGCTGGGCGAGCAGGCCGTCGACGAACGCGCGGAGCCCCTGGGCGAAGGTGTCCTGCCCGGCCAGCGTCCCCCACCGGCCGGCGACGGCGGCCAGGTGCGGGAGCCGGGCCCGGCCGCCGTCGGCGTTGCCGAAGTAGGCGTTGAGGCGGGTGGGGTCGCGCTCGTCCATCTCGCGGTGGCGGGTGTGGGTGCGTACGAGGATCTCGCCGACCGTGTAGTACCAGATGCTGCGGAAGATCCGGACGGAGTCGTCCGGCGTGCGGCCCGCGTCGACGACGCCGCTCAGGACCGTCTCCACCAGCGACAGGAACGAGTCGCCGAGCCGGGCGATGAACCCGTCCGTGGTGAGGACCTCCGCCGCCCAGGGCCACGCCGCGAGGCCGTCGTGGATCGCGACGACGGCCGCGACGATCCGGTCCCGCGGCATGCTCGGCAGCTCGGGGTGCGGGATCTGCTCCGCGTACTCGTGGATGAGCAGGAACAGCAGGTCTTCCTTGCCCGACACATGCGTGTACAGCGTCGTCGATCCGAGGCCCATCTCCGCCGCGAGCCTGCGGATCGTGAGCTTCTCCCAGCCGTGCTCGTCGATGAGCACGCGGGCCGCGGCCAGGATCTGCTTGCGGGAGGTCACGGGGGGCCGTCCGACGGGCCGGCGCGATGTGTTCGATCGGGGCATCGCTCCATCATGCCCCCTGGTGAGAGCCCGGGTACGAGCGGTCCGGTCGACACCTCGCCGCCTCCGCTGCTAATTTCTGAGCACTGTCCGGAAATTCGACCGGTCGACAGACACAGAGAGGCTGGGTGCGGTGGCAAGCACGCAATTGACGAGTCGGAAGACGGCCGCCGCGAGCGGCGCCCGGCCGGGGACCACCCTCGCCGCGGTCTCCGTGGTGCAGTTCATGGTGTCGCTGGACCTGACGGTGGTGAACGTCGGACTTCCCCGCATCGCCGACGGGCTCGGCTTCAGCGAGGTGGGCCTGACGTGGGTGATCCACGCCTACGCTCTCACCTTCGGCGGCCTGCTCCTGCTGGGCGGCAAGATCGCCGACCGGTACGGGCACAAGCGCGTGATGCTGATCGGGCTCGGCCTGTTCGGGCTCGCCTCGCTCGTCGGCGGCCTCGCGCAGGCACCGGGGCAACTGGTGGCCGCCCGTGCCGCCCAGGGCGTCGGCGCCGCCGCGCTGGCACCGGCCGCGCTGGCCCTGCTCGCCTCGACCTTCCCCGGCGGCAAGGAGCGGGTGCGGGCCTTCGGCATCTGGAGCGGGGTGAACGCCGCGGGCGGCGCCGTCGGCGTCCTGGCCGGCGGCCTCCTCACCCAGTACGCGGGCTGGCAGTGGGTGATGTACATCAACCTGCCGATGGCCGCCCTGGCGCTGGCCCTCGCCTGGCGCGGCATCGTCCGGGACGGCCCCTCGGCCCGGCGCGGCAGCCCGGATGTCCTGGGCGCCGTGCTCGCCACGGCCGGCGCTGCCCTGCTCGTGTTCGGTGTGGTGCGCACCGAACAGCACCCGTGGACCTCCTCGACGACCCTGACCACCCTGGCGGTCGCCGTCGTCCTGCTGGCCGCGTTCGTCCAGGTCGAGCGGACCACCAAGCGCGACCCGCTGATCCGCCTCGGCCTGCTGGCCAACCGCTCGCTCGCGGGCGCCAACCTCTTCGCGCTCCTGTTCGGCGGCGCCATGGCCTCGCTCCTGTACTTCGTCTCCCTCTACCTCCAGCGGGTGCTCGACAGCAGCCCCGCCCGCACCGGAGTGGAGTTCCTGCCGTTCACGGTGGGCGTCATCGCCGGCTCCACCCTCGCCGTCCGGCTGGGCTACAAGTTCGCCCCCCGGACCGTCCTGATCACCGGCGGCACGCTGGCCGCGCTCGGCTTCGCCTGGTTCGGCCTCATCCGCGCCGACGGCTCCTACCTGGTCGACGCGCTCGGCCCGTCGGTCGTCGCCAGCGTCGGCATCGGGCTCTGCCTCGCGCCGACCGTCTCCATCGCCACCGGGGGCGTCGCACCCCACGAGGCGGGCGCCGCGTCCGGCGTGCTCAACAGCACGCGCCAGATCGGTGCCGCGCTCGGGCTCGCCGCCCTCGGCACCGCCGCCAACGACCGCACCGGCGAGACGGTCACGCCCGGCAGCCTCACCGACGGGTACGCGCTCGGCATGCTCGCCGGCGCCGGCCTCCTCGTCTGCGCCGTGCTCATCGTGGTCCTCGTCCTGCCCCGCCCCGAGCGGGCCGCCACCGACGGAGCGCGGAAGCCGTGAGGTGACGGCTCGCGCGGCCGGCGGCGGTCCCGGTGCGCACCCGGTGCATTCCTTTCCCGGAAACATGGTGCAAGCGGCCTCTGTGGAGCGGGTTCCCCTCACCCCGTTCCCGTACAGGGGCCGCTTTTCGTGTGCCGCCGACCGTCGGGGCCCGGTCTCCTACCGCGAACGGAAACGGGTCCTCTCAAGACGCGGTCACGCGTCGCGCGGCGGGAATCCAGTCGCTTCTATAGACGGCATACAGAGTTCGCCCAGTCACCCTGCCCACAATGACGAGTTGTCCGAGGAACTAGTCAGGGGGCATGCATGGGAATCGATGTCCTGGTCTCTGATGACCTGCATCTGTCCGGCTTCGCGCTGGCCGCACTTCTCGACCGGCACGAGGAAGTCCGCGTCGTCGGCCCCGTGGAAAGCACCTATGCCGCGCTGCGGTCCGCCGAGACCTACCGGCCCGATGTGGCGGTCATCAGCTTCGAGGGTGAGGACAGCGACGCGATCTCCGTCGCCGAGAAAATCGCGCAACTCGGCTGCCGGAGCATGCTGCTGGCCACCGCGGTGACGCGTTCGGTGGTGCGCCAGGCGTTCGCGGGCGGCATCGCCGGCATCGTGGAACGCAGCGTGTCACCCCGTCAGTTCGTCGAGGCCATCCACCGTGTGCACCAGGGTGAGAGGGTCTTCGACCCGGAGCTGACCGTGGCGGCGCTGAACAACAGCGACTGCCCGCTCAGTCCGCGCGAGTTCTCCGTGCTCGAACACGTCGCCCGGGGCGACACGGTGCCCGAGATAGCGGCCCGCATGCATCTCTCCCAGGGCACCGTGCGCAACTACCTCTCTTCCATGGTGACAAAGCTGGGTGCGCGCAACCGAATAGACGCGCTGCGCCTCGCGCGGGATTCGCGCTGGATCTGAACAGCCTCGCCGTGACCGGAACCGGCTACCCGGAAGGGAACACGGTCCGGGAGTCGCTGACAACTCCGTATGCGCTTCAACAGTCTTTCGCGGGCGTTCAACCATTCAGTGGGGAGCAGTTGAACATCCGCCTCCGTAGGGCCGGTGCGAGAGGGCTGGAGAAGCCATGACGGGTGTGCGTCTAATGGGGGCGGACTCGGCCGGGAAACGCGCCGGCCACCCATGTCACGAATAACGCTGCGTACGGTCCGAAAGGGCGTGCGCGCCCCAGGGCGTCCTCTCCGGTATTCACGGCGCCCCGGTGAAGCGCGTCGCACGGTTGCCCGGCCCTCCGCCACGCGCCCGTGATCGGCGTGCCCGCGCACGCGCCCCGGCCACCTCATCGCCAAGGAGAGCCCATCGCGAACCGTCACGTCCGGCACGTCTCAGGAGGTGGTGATCCATGGCGACCACGGGAGCGGTCCTGCGCATTCAGCTCCTCGGGCCGGTGCGTGCCTGGCGCGACGGGGCGGAGACGGCGCTCGGCCCGCCCAAGCAGCGGGCGGTGCTCAGTCTGCTGGCGAGCAGGCCGGGCGACATCATGGGCGTGGAGAACATCGTGGACGCGGTGTGGGGCAGCGACGTCCCGCGCACGGCCGCGAACGGGGTGCACACCTATGTGGCCGGGCTGCGCCGCGCGCTGGAGCCCGGACGGGCCGGCCGCTCGTCCGGCGCGGTGCTCACCTCCGAGTCCGGCGGCTACTGCCTGCGGGTGGACCCCGCCGACGTGGACGTCACGCTCTTCCACCGGGCCCTGCACGCCGCGCGCGGGTCACGGGGCCGGGGCGACGCCGGTGCCGCGCTGCGGCTGTACGGGCAGGCCCTGTCGTACTGGCGCGGCGAGGCGCTGTCCGGGGTCCCCGGGCCCTTCGCCGCGATGGAGCGCGACCGGCTGCGGGACCTGCGGCTGACCGTGGTGGAGGAGTGGGCCGCCGACATGCTGGCGGCGGGCCACCACGCCGAGCTGGTCACCGAACTCCCCGCGGCCATCTCCGAGGAGCCGCTGCGCGAGAAGCTGCGCTGGCTGCTGATCCTCGCGCTCTACCGCAGCGGACGCCGGGCCCACGCGCTGTGGATGTACGAGGAGACCCGCGACCTGCTGGTCCGGGAACTCGGCATAGAGCCGGGCGCCGACCTGCGCACGCTCCACGAGCACATCCTGACCGGCCATCCGGAACTCCTCGCCCCCGCGGCCGGCGCCGGCGCACCGCTCCCCGTCTACCCCGGCGGCCTCCCGCCGGGTACGCAGGGACCGGTCCGGCTGCCGCCCGTGGCCCGCGACTTCGTGGGCCGGACCGAGGAGCTGGCCCGGCTGGAGGAGGTGATGCGGGGCGAGAGCGCCCGCGGCGGCCCGGCGACGCCGGTCGTCGTGGTCGGCGGCACGGCGGGCGTCGGCAAGACGGCGCTCGTGCTGCAGCTGGCGCACCGCCTCGTCGACCGTTTCCCCGACGGCCAGTTGTACGCCGACCTGCGCGGCGCCGACCCGGAGCGGGGCCCGGCGAGCGCCGCCCACGCCCTGGAGCAGCTCCTGGGCGGCCTGGGCGTGGACGGCGCACGGGTGCCCGCGGACTCCGCCGCCCGGACGGCCCTCTACCGGAGCCTGCTGCACGGGCGGCGGGTCCTCGTGGTGCTCGACGACGCGCACAGCGCCGAGCAGGTGCGCCCGCTCATCCCGCGGGGCCCCTCCGGCGTCCTCGCGACGAGCCGGCGGTACCTCGGCGAGCTCGCGGCGCGCGACGGGGCGCGCCTGGAGACGGTCGGGCCGCTGACCGCGAGGGAGGGGACCCGTCTGCTGGCGATGCTCGGCGGGCGGCGGCTGGACGAGCGGAGCCCGGCCGCCGAGCGGGTGGTGGCGCTCTGCGGAGGGCTTCCGCTGCCGCTGCGCGTCGTCGCCCAGTGGCTGGCGGCCAACCCCGACGCGCCGCTGAGCGCACTGATCGAGCAGCACCCGGCCGTACGGACCCGGTTCGGGCCGGCCGAGGGCGCGGACGGCGTGCCGACGGCCCGGTTCCGCGTCATCGAGGCCTCGTGACCAGGCCGTAAGACGAAGTAGACGAATTCCGCTCCAGCGCCGCTTGAGCCCGGCTAGTATAAACAGGGCGGTCGGTTTCTTTATGGGTATCGTCTTGCCCCGTGAATCCGGAACGGGAGATGCCCCAGGAGGCGCTCATGCTCGACGTGTTGACGGCAGCAGCCCAGCCCGCGTCACCGGTGTCCGGTGCCACGCGTCCGCCGATGACGGAACGGGTGCCCATCGAAGCACTGGTCACCTCGGACTCGCCACGCGTCGCGGGGGAGAACGCGGAACACGTCGACCTGCTGGCGCAGACGGAGAAACCACTGCCGCCCGTGGTGGTCCACCGCCCCACCATGCGGCTGGTCGACGGTCTGCACCGGCTCCGGGCGGCCGTGCAGCGCGGTGAGGACCACATCGAGGTCCGCTACGTGGAGGGGTCGAGGGAGGACGCCTTCGTGCTGGCCGTCCGGCTCAACGCCGAGCACGGCATGCCCCTGTCGCGCAGGGACAGGACGGCCGCCGCCGAGCGCATCATCGGCAGCCACGCCTGCTGGTCGGACCGGCGCATCGCGGAGGTGACCGGCCTCTCGCCGACCACGGTCGCCGCCCTGCGCAGACGTTCAACCGGCCAAGGCGACCAATTGAACGCACGCACCGGACGCGACGGCCGCTCCCGCCCGGTCAACAGCGCGGTCGGCCGGCAGCGCGCGGGGCAGATCATCGCCGAGCGCCCGGACGCCTCGCTGCGCGAGATCGCGCACGAGGCGGGCATCGCCCTGGCGACCGCGCGGGACGTGCGGCTGCGCGTCCGGGACGGCAAGGACCCCGTCCCGCCGAGACTCCGCGACGTCGCCAAGGACGTCGTGCTCCGGGACCGGCGCACCGTGCGCGGGCGCGTGGAGGCGGACACGGCCGGGCGTGGCGGCCGTGCCCGGCCGGAGAGCGCCGAGGTCTCCGACGCGGACCGGTTCGCCAATCTCCGCAAGGACCCCTCCCTGCGCTTCTCCGAGGCGGGCAGGACGCTCCTGCAGCTCCTGTCGAGCAACGTGCTCGACGACGAGAAGTGGCGGTGGCTGATGAGCGCGGTGCCGGAACACCGGCACGCCGACATCGCCCGTGCCGCCCGGCGCTGCGGGGAGCGGTGGCTCAGCTTCGCCGACGGGCTCGAACACGGCGGCGGCGTACGCGACGGCCGGGCGGTGTGAGCCGGCCGGTTCCGGCGCACGCCCTGCCGCTCGACCGCCCGCGACGGTACACCGTGGCTGTTAGCATACGAACTTGACGGTTTGTTTGGGTAAGGCGGGGGTCTTCGACGAAGGAGAGCTTGTCTTGGTGCAACAGGAGCGGGCGCTCCGTACCCGACGCGTGATCCTGACGGCGGCGGCCCAACTCTTCGACGACTTCGGGTACGAGGCCGCGACCATGTCGGAGATCCTGCGGCGCGCCGGGGTCACCAAGGGCGCGCTGTACTTCCACTTCACCTCCAAGGAGCAGCTCGCGCGCGAGGTGCTCCAGGAGAACGCCCGGGTGCCGGCCGTTCCGCCGCAGCGGCTGAAGCTCCAGGAGGCCGTCGATCAGGGCCTGCTGCTCGCCCATCTCCTGGTGCGCGACCCGGTGCTGCGCGGCGGTGTCCGGCTCGCCCTGGAGAGGGTCGGGCAGGACCAGCTGGACCGCAGCGTGCCGTTCCAGGACTGGGCCGAGGAGAGCCTGAGCCTGCTCGTGCAGGCCAGGGAGGCGGGGGAGTTGCAGCCCCACATTGATCCCCGCGAGCTCTCCGACGTGTTCGTCGGGGCGTTCGCCGGCACGCAGCTCATGTCCCACGCCATGTCGGGCCGCACGGACCTCAACGCGCGTGTCGTCGCCCTCTACCGCGTCCTGCTGGCGGGAATCGCCGTCCCCGGCGTCCTGGTCGAACTGGACGTCACCGAGGACCGGGGCGCCCGCGTGTACGAGGCGACCGGGCTGGCGGACCGTGCGACGGCGCGCAGGCAGCCCGCGTAGGGAGTTCCCCGGCACTCGGGCACTCCTTCCCGCTTTCCCCTGCTTCGCATAGAAAACCGCCGGTGCGGTTTGTACTGTGGAGTACGTAGTGGCGAGCGAGTTCTCCCGTTCCCGGACGGAGCCGCTGCGCCAGGGAGCGGCACGGAGCTTGGGAGAGCGCCCGATGGTCAAGCAGGAACGTGCCGTGCGCACCCGCAAGGCGTTGCTCACCGCCGCGGCCGACGGCTTCAGCCGTGCGGGCTACGCCCCCGCCTCGCTGCTCGACATCAGCCGGCGGGCCGGCGTGACCAGCGGGGCGCTGCACTTCCACTTCCCCACCAAGGCGGCGCTCGCCTCCGCGGTCATGGCGGCCGCGGCGCAGCGGCTGCGCGAGGTGGTCCAGCGCTGCGAGACGCGGACGCGCTCCGGTGACGCGCTGCAACTGCTCGTCGACGTCGGCCACGAACTGACCCTCGCCATGCGGGAGGACGCGGTCCTGCGGGCCGGGTTCGACCTCGACGGCGACCCCGGGTGCCCCCAGGGCGTCGGAGACATCAGCTCCTTCCTGAGCCGGTGGATCAGTACGACGCTGCAGAAGGCGGAGACGGCGGGGGAGTTGCGGCACGGGGTGCCGGCCGACCAGGTGGCGCGGGCCGTGTTCGCGTGCACGGTGGGGTTCCAGATGCTCGGCAGGCGGGACCCGGCGTGGGTCTCCCGGCGCATGCAGACCCGGTTCTGGGCCCTGGTGCTCCCGCAGATCGCGGCCGGTCGGAGGGGTTTGAGCGCCGCGGGCTCCTGAACGCGGGCGCGTCCGGCGTCGAGTGTTCAACTTCTATGTGTCGGAAAAGAAACCGGTGGACCCGTATATTTTGTGGCACCCTTTCGCACCACGCTCATCCATCGTTGAACTGCTGCCGGGAAGAGGGAAACCCATGACCCTGCTCGTTCACCAGCAAGGGCACACCGCCGCCCCCGCACCGCGGGCCCCACAGGGCCTGCCGCGGCTCACCACCACGGTTCCCCGGGAGTACGTGCACCGCGCCGGACACGCCGAGGTGTTCCTCACCGGCTGCCGGCGCCTGGAAGGAGACCGGTTCGCCCTCACCGGGCAGTGGCCGCGCGCCCACACCTTCTTCACCGACGCCGACGGCACGCGGCACGACCCCACGCAGGCGGCGGAGACGATCCGTCAGGTGGGGCTGCTGCTCGCCCACTCGGAGTTCGGGGTGCCCCTGGGGCACCAGTTCCTGCTGCGCGACATGGAGTACTCCGTCTCCCTGGACGAGCTGGAGATAGGCGCCGGTCCCAGCGAGCTGACCCTCCAGGCCGTCTGCACCGACGTGAAGTGGCGGGGCGACCGGGTCACGCAGTTCGCCATGGCGATCACCATCGAGCGCGACGGACGGCACGTGGCCGACGGCAGCGGGCACTTCTCCTGCATCGCCCCCGCCGCCTACCGCCGGCTGCGCGGGGCGGAGCGCGTCACCGCGGGGGCCGCGCACAAGCCCCGCTTCCTCACCATGGACCCGCGGCGCGTGGGCCGCTCCGGCCACGCCGACGTCGTCCTCGCGCCGACCGGCCGGCCCGGCCACTGGCTGCTCAGCCCGGACCGCGGCCACCCCGTCCTCTTCGAGCACGGCGGCGACCACGTACCGGGCATGGTGCTGATCGAGGCGGCGCGGCAGGCGGCCTGCGGTCTGCAGGGCGACGTGTTCGTGCCGGTGCGGGTCGCCACCGAGTTCCACCGCTACACCGAGTTCGACACCCCGTGCTGGATCGACGCGGTGACGGTGCCGTCCCCGCTGCCGGGCCTGCTCGGCGTCCACGTCACCGGGCACCAGGAGGGGGAGGAGGTCTTCAGCGCCCGGCTGGCGGGGCACTGCGGCGTGAGCACCGGATTCCGCGCGGCGTCATGACGGCGGGGCCCGGGGCGGCGCGGCTCCAGAGCCTGTCTTTGAACCCTCGCCTGCGCAGCGGCGCCCGGCACGCCCGCTCGCCGCACGGCGCCCCCGGACAGGTGGCTCCGCCACATGACCGGGGACGCCGCACGCCGATCGCACGCACCGACCGCC
>NZ_JBFAHX010000044.1:41704-54516 GCF_040654435.1 Streptomyces sp. NPDC050703 | reverse complement strand
CCTCCACACCTACAACCACCACCGCTGCCACACCGCACTGGGCGGACACCCGCCCATCAACCGCGTCAACAACCCTGCGGGTCAATACACCTAGGCCCGGTCGTCCGCCCCGGTGAAGTGCTCCCTCACCAGGGAGGAGACGACGTCGATGTCCTGGGCGACGAGCGCTTCGAGGAGCGCCATGTGCTCCGCCGCGTCCGCCACGAGGTCGGCCCTGCGGGCCGCGACGGGGCCGCCGACCAGGGGCCACTGGGAGCGCCGGTGCAGATCGGCGGCGACCTGGACGAGCTGCCCGTTGCCCGCGAGGGCGAGCACCGCGCCGTGGAAGGCGCGGTCCGCCTCCGCGTAGCGCGCGAGGTCGCCGTCCGCCGCCGCCCTCACGGTCGCCTCCGCGAGCGGGAGCAGCCCGTTCCAGCGTGCCGCGGGGACGGTGCGGGCCAGCCGCATCATCACCGGCACCTCGATCAGGGCCCGCACCTCCGCCAGCTCCCCCAGCTCCCTGGCGCTGTGCCGGGTGACCCGGAAGCCGCGGTTCGGGACGACCTCCACGGCCCCCTCGCTCGCGAGCTGCTGCATGGCCTCGCGGACGGGGGTCGCGGAGACACCGAAGCGCTCGCCGAGCACCGGCGCGGAGTACACCTCGCCGGGCTTCAGCTCACCACCCACCAGCGCGGCCCGCAGCGCGTCGAGGATCTGCTCCCGTACGGAGTTGCGCCGCACCGTCCCGCGCGGCCCCTTTGCCGCGCCGTGCGCGGGCTCCCCGCACGCGGCCCCGCGGCCCCCGGGCCCCGGCTGCTCCGGCACCCGCACGCGCGGCGCCCCCGCGAGGGGCCCCGCCTCACGCGCCCCGGCCTGCTCCACCACGTCCACCCGCGTCCATTCGCTCCCGCGTCACCAAAACGTACGAGAGGCACCCTAGGCGGACACGTCCCCGGTTGAAACCTCGATCATGTCGGGTAAGGTAAGGCTTACCTGCAATCGATCGCGATTCGGTGGTCCCCGCATGTCCGTTCAGACCTTGGCCGCGCCCGCACCGAGCGCCCCCAGCGCCGTGGCGGACTCCTATGCCCGCCTCTTCGCGGTGTACTCCGGACTGCGCATCACCGAGTTCGGCCCCGGCGAGCAGGCCCCCCAGGGCGGCGGCTGGGTCACCGCGGCCCGGCTCGCGGAGGCCGGGGACGACCTCGACGCGTTCCTCGCCTGGGACAGCGCGCAGGTGCAGAAGGACTACGGCACCCAGGCCCGGCCCGACGTCATCGCCGGCTTCGGTCTGCACCGGTACGCCTGGCCCGCCACCCTGCTGATCACGGTCCCCTGGTTCCTGCACCGCCGCGTCCCGCGCTACCCCGTGCAGAACGTCTCCTTCCAGCGCACCCTGGGCCGGATGGCCGTACGCGCCGAGAGCTTCGCCTGCCTGCCGGACGACCCGGCCACCGCGCTGCCCGGCGCCCGCGTCGTCCCCGACGAGGAGGCGCTGCGCGCGGAGGTGCGGCAGGCGGTCGCCGAGCACCTCGGCCCGCTCCTCGACGGCTTCGGCCCCCGGATGCGGCGCCGCTCGCGTGCCCTGTGGAGCGTCGCCACCGACGAGATCGTCGAGGGCCTCTGGTACGTCGCGCACCTCCTCGGCGAGGAGCGGCGCGCCATGACGGAGCTGGAGCTCCTGCTCCCCGGCGCCACCAAGCCGTACGTGGGCACGGCCGGCTTCCGGGAGCTGACGGGTCCCGGCGGCGAGGCGCTGCCCACCCGGGACCGGGCGAGCTGCTGCATGTTCTACACGCTGCGCCCCGAGGACACCTGCGTCACCTGCCCGCGCACCTGCGACGAGGAGCGCGTCGCCCGGCTGAGCGCGGCCGCCGCGGCGAACTGAACCCGCGCCGCGCCCCACCCTTGCGCGTCCGCTCGTCGAACTGACCTCGGTCGAACTGAATTCGGTCGAACTGAACTGCCGTCTTCCCGCAGCGTGTTCGAGTGAGAACGCGCTCTCAGTGCTCCCTGGCACCCCCTTGGCGTCCTCTTGCCCCGAAACCCCTTGTGCGCCGTCGCGATCGGGTCAATATGGCGCCGAAACGCCCTACCGCGACGCAAGGGACCCCAGATGAGACTGACCGACATATCGCTGGACTGGCTGCTCCCCGGCGGCGTCCTGCTCCTGGGCGTGCTGGTGGCGGTGGCGGTGCTCGCACGCGGGAAGCGAGGCCCCGCGAAAGCGGACAAGGACGCCTCGGGCGCCGACTCATGGGAACGCAGCGAGGAGCGCCGCAGGCGCAAGGAGGCCATCTACGGCAGCGCCTCCTACGTCCTGCTGTTCTGCTGCGCGGCGGTCGCCGCCGCGCTCTCCTTCCACGGACTCGTCGGCTTCGGCCGGCAGAACCTGAGCCTCTCCGGCGGCTGGGAGTACCTCGTCCCGTTCGGCCTGGACGGCGCGGCGATGTTCTGCTCCGTCCTCGCCGTGCGCGAGGCGAGCCACGGCGACGCGGCGCTCGGCTCGCGGCTGCTGGTGTGGACGTTCGCCGGGGCCGCGGCCTGGTTCAACTGGGTGCACGCCCCGCGGGGCCTCGGCCACGCGGGTGCCCCGCAGTTCTTCGCGGGGATGTCGCTCTCGGCGGCGGTGCTCTTCGACCGCGCGCTGAAGCAGACCCGCAGGGCGGCACTGCGCGAGCAGGGCCTCGTGCCGCGTCCGCTGCCGCAGATCCGCATCGTGCGGTGGCTGCGCGCGCCTCGGGAGACCTTCGGCGCCTGGTCGCTGATGCTCCTGGAAGGCGTGCGCTCCCTGGACGAGGCCGTCGAGGAGGTGCGGGAGGACCGCAGGGAGAAGGAGCGCACCCGGATGCACCGGCGCGACAAGGAGAAGCTGGAGCGCGCCCGGCTCAAGGCGATCAGCCGCGGCCAGCGCCGCTACCCGCGGGGCGGCCGGCAGGTCGACGTACAGGCCGTCTCCTCGGGCGCGGCGCCCGCGCAGGTCGGCGCGGACCCTGCGATAGCCGGGCACGAACAGCTGCCGTTGCGCGCCCGTCCCTCCCTCCAGGCCGTCAGGGGCGACTCCGAGGCCGCCCCCGTCACCGTCGACCTCACGGCGGAGGACGACACGCAGGCGCTGCCCCGGCTCGACTCGCTGGAGCGGAAGCTCAAGGATCTGGAGCAGCAGTTCGGCTGAGCCCGGTCCGGCACGAACGGAGCCGCGGTGACCCGGCACGAACGGAGCGGCGGTGACCCGGTACTGACCGTGTCACCGCCGCTCCGGCGTTCTCCGGCGCCGCTCCGCCGTCCGTCACCGTCACCGACACCTGGGCGACATGGTGCTCAGGCCGCGCTGCCGCCGCCCAGTTCGAACCACACCGCTTTGCCCACGCCATGGGCCCGCACCCCCCACGCGTCGGCGAGCGACTGCACCAGGACGAGACCCCTGCCGTGCGTACTGTCGCCGGTGTCCGGCTCCCGCGCTTCCGGGCGGCTCCCCACGAAGTCGCGCACCTCGACGCGCAGACCGCGCGGGCCCATGCTCGCGGTGACGACCGCGTCGTCATCGGTGTGCACCAGCGCGTTCGTGACCAGTTCGCTGGTGAGCAGTTCGGCCACGTCGGCCGTGCCCGGTCTGCCCCACTGCCTCAGGAACTCCCGCAGGGCGCCCCTGACCTCGGACACCGCGCGCAGATCCGCCTTGGCCAGCCTGCGCCTCAGCTGGGCCGTGACCGGGCCCGCCGGCACGGCACCGGCTTCTCCTTCCGCCGCGTTCGCCGAAGGGTTCCCCAGCCCCCCGGGGCCCCCACGTATCTGCCTCGTCATGATCCCCGCCCACAGAGCGATGTCCTGGCCTCCTAGCTCGAACTGCTTCTCGGAATGCATGCCCCGGGCCGGGACCGGCACTCCTGTCGAATCATCAACCATCGGCAGGGGTGTGCCGCGGGCTCGCGGGGAAGTGAAGCCGTGGACCCCGCCTCCGAGCGTTCGAGGAGCCCGCGTGCACGACGACAGACTGCTGGTGGAAGGCCGCCTGGAGCGGGCGCTGCGCCAGTTCATCCGACCCGCCCAGTACGCGCACAGGGTGCCGCTCGCCCTCTCCGTCTGGCACGCGCCGGGCGAACCGGTGCCGGCGGCGACCGCCCTCGACGCGGAATTCGAGCCCTTCGAGACCGGCACGGAGTGGGGAAAGCCCTGGTCCACGAGCTGGTTCCGGCTTCAGGGCGTCGTGCCGGAGGAGTGGCGCGGGCGCCGCGTCGAAGTGGTCGTCGACCCCGGGTTCACCGGCGAGGGACCCGGGTTCCAGGCGGAGGGGCTCGTCTACGACGCGGCCGGCGTCCCGATCAAGGGCGTTCACCCGCGCAACCGGCATATTCCGGTGGCCTCCCCCGCCGAGGGCGGTGAGCCGGTGCACCTGCTCCTGGAAGCGGCGGCCAATCCCGCGGTCCTGCACGACTTCGTGCCGACGCCCCTTGGCGACGTCCTGACCGCAGGCAGTACTCCGATCTACCGATTCGCGTCTGCCGATCTGGCCGTACTGGACGAGGAGGTATGGCGCCTTGTCCTGGACGTGGAGGTCCTCACCGAGCTGATGGAGCAGCTGGAGGCCGACCGGCCGCGGCGCCACGAGATCCTGCGGGCGCTCGAAGACATGCTCGACGCGCTCGACCTGCACGACGTGTCCGGCACGGCCGCCGCGGCCCGCGCCGCGCTGGCGAAGGTGCTGGCGAAGCCCGCCCACGCCAGTGCGCACCGCGTGTCGGCCGCGGGCCATGCCCACATCGACTCGGCGTGGCTGTGGCCGCTGCGCGAGACGGTGCGCAAGGCCTCGCGGACCTTCGCCAATGTGACCGCCCTGGCCGAGGAGTATCCGGAGCTGGTCTTCGCCTGCTCCCAGGCGCAGCAGTACGCCTGGGTGAAGGAGCACCAGCCGCACATCTGGGAGCGGATCAAGAAGGCGGTCGCGGACGGGACGTGGGCGCCGGTGGGCTCGATGTGGGTCGAGTCGGACGCCAACATGCCGGGCGGCGAGGCGCTCGCCCGGCAGATCACGCACGGCATGCGGTTCTTCCGCGAGGAGCTGGGCGTGCGGACGGAGGAGATCTGGCTGCCGGACTCCTTCGGGTACACCGCGGCCTTCCCGCAGCTCGCGAAGCTCGCGGGCGTCCGGTGGTTCCTCACGCAGAAGCTGAGCTGGAACCAGTCGAACAAGATGCCGCACCACACCTTCTGGTGGGAGGGCATCGACGGCTCCCGGGTCTTCACCCACTTCCCGCCCGTCGACACCTACAACTCCCAGTTCCACGGCGCCGAACTCGCCCACGCCGAGCGGAACTTCGCCGACAAGGGCCGCGCGACCCGCTCCCTGGTGCCGTTCGGCTGGGGCGACGGGGGCGGTGGCCCCACCCGGGAGATGATGGAGCGCGCGCGGCGGCTGCGCTCCCTGGAGGGCTCACCGCGCGTCGAGATCGAGAAGCCGTCGGCGTTCTTCGCGGCGGCCGAGGAGGAGTACGGCGCCCAGGCCCCCGTCTGGTCGGGCGAGCTGTACCTGGAGCTGCACCGCGCCACGTACACCACCCAGGCCGCCACCAAGCGCGGCAACCGGCGCTCCGAACACGCCCTGCGCGAGGCGGAGTTGTGGTGCACGGCGGCGGCGGTGCGCGACCCTGCGTACGTCTATCCGTACGACACCCTCGACCGGCTGTGGAAGACGGTGCTGCTGCACCAGTTCCACGACATCCTGCCGGGGTCCTCGATCGCCTGGGTGCACCGGGAGGCGCGGGAGACCTACGGGCGGGTCCTCGCCGAGCTCGACGAGGTCACCGCGGCGGCGGTGCGGTCGCTCGGCGCGGGCGGGCCCGCGGTCCTGAACGCCTCGCCGTACGCCCGCGACGAGGTCGTGGACACCGGTGGCGGCGCCCTGGCGCGGGTCTCCGTGCCCGCGCTGGGCACCCGGGGCCTGGACGACGCGGACCACGGGGCCGGCCCGGGGGCGGTCGCGCACACCACCGGGGAGGCGATCCTCCTCACCAACGAGCATCTGAGCGTGACCGTCGACGCGGCCGGGCTCCTCACCTCCGTCAGGGACCTGGACGCCGGGCGCGAGGTGCTCGCGGCCCCCGGCAACCTCCTCCAGCTCCACCCCGACCATCCCACGCACTACGACGCCTGGGACCTCGACAAGCACTACCGGCGGCGGCACACCGACCTCACGGACGCGGAGTCCGTGGAACTGGTCGAGGACGGGCCGCTGCGGGTCGCGGTGCGGGTGGTGCGCGCCTTCGGGAAATCCCGGATCACCCAGGAGCTGCGGCTCGACGCGGGCAGCAGGCGGGTCGACGTCGTCACGGACGTCGACTGGCGGGAGTCGGAGAAGGTGCTCAAGGCCGCGTTCCCGCTGGACGTGCACGCCGAGCGCTCGGCCGCCGAGATCCAGTTCGGCCATGTGCACCGGCCGACCCACGCCAACACCGGGTGGGACGCCGCGCGGTACGAGATCTGCGCGCACCGCTGGCTGCGCGTCGCGGAGGAGGGCTACGGCGTCGCGCTGCTCAACGACGCGACGTACGGCCACGACGTGAGCCGCGCCGAGCACGGCGGGGCGCTCGGCACGACGGTGCGGCTCACGCTGCTGCGGGCCCCGCACAGCCCGGACCCCGCCACCGACCAGGGCACGCACCGCTTCACGTACGCGCTGCTGCCCGGGGCGACGACGGGCGACGCGGTGGCCGGGGGCCTCGCGCTGAACCTGCCGCTGCGGGTGGCGGCGGCACCGTCGCTCGCGCCGCTGGTCGCCGTCGACCACCCGGCGGTCACGGTGGAGTCCGTCAAGCTCGCCGACGACCGCGGCGGCGACGTGATCGTACGGCTCTACGAGTCGCGCGGCGGCCGGGCGGCGGCCACGCTCGCCACGTCGTTCCCCGTGGCGCGCGCGGAGGTCACGGACCTGCTCGAACAGCCGCTGCGCGAGGCGGAGACGGGCGAGGCCGGGCTCTCGCTCGCGCTGCGGCCGTTCCAGATCGTGACGCTGCGGCTGCGGCCGGCCTGAGGGCCCCGGCGGTGCGGCGGTGGGTCAGGGCCTCGGCATGTTCCGCAGGTTGGAGCGGGCCATCTGGAGCATCCGGCCCACGCCGCCGTCCAGGACGATCTTGCCCGCGGAGAGCGCGAAGCCGGTCACCATGTCCGAGCTGATCTTGGGCGGGATGGAGAGGGCGTTCGGGTCGGTGACGACGTCGACGAGGGCGGGGCCCTTGTGCGCGAAGGCGTCCTTCAGGGCGCCCGCGAGCTGCTTGGGCTTCTCCACGCGGACGCCGTAGGCACCGGCGGCGCGGGCGATGGCGGCGAAGTCGGGGTTGTGGTTGTCCGTGCCGTACGAGGGCAGGCCCGCGACCAGCATCTCCAGCTCGACCATGCCGAGCGAGGAGTTGTTGAAGAGGACGACCTTCACCGGCAGATCGTGTTGGACGAGGGTGAGGAAGTCGCCCATCAGCATCGAGAAGCCGCCGTCGCCGGACATCGAGACGACCTGCCGTCCGCGGTCGACGAACTGGGCGCCGATCGCCTGCGGCAGGGCGTTGGCCATCGAGCCGTGGCTGAAGGAGCCGATGATGCGGCGCCTGCCGTTGGGGGTGAGGTAGCGGGCCGCCCAGACGTTGCACATGCCGGTGTCCACGGTGAAGATCGCGTCGTCCGCGGCGACCTCGTCGAGGACGGACGCCACGTACTCGGGGTGGATCGGGACGTGCTTGTCGACCTTGCGGGTGTAGGCCTTGACCACGCCTTCGAGCGCGTCCGCGTGCTTCTTGAGCATCTTGTCGAGGAACTTGCGGTTCTTCTTCGGCGCGACGCGCGGCGTCAGACAGCGCAGCGTCTCGCGGACGTCGCCCCAGACCGCGAGGTCCAGCTTCGAGCGCCGCCCGAGGTGTTCGGGGCGCACGTCGACCTGGGCGATCTTGACGTCGTCGGGCAGGAAGGCGTTGTACGGGAAGTCCGTGCCGAGCAGGATCAGCAGATCGCACTCGTGGGTGGCCTCGTAGGCGGCGCCGTAGCCGAGCAGCCCGCTCATCCCCACGTCGAAGGGGTTGTCGTACTGGATGAACTCCTTGCCGCGCAGGGCGTGGCCCACCGGCGCCTTGATCTTCTCGGCGAACTCCATGACCTCGGCGTGGGCGCCCGCCGTGCCGCTGCCGCAGAACAGGGTGACCTTGTCGGCCGCGTCGATCATCTTCGTCAGCCGTTCGATCTCCGCGTCGCCGGGGCGCACCGAGGGCCGGGACGTCACCAGGGCGGTCTCGGCGGCCTTGGCCGGGGCCGGTTCGCCCGCGATGTCACCCGGCAGCGAGACGACGCTGACGCCGGACTGGCCCACCGCGTTCTGGATGGCGGTCTGGAGCAGCCGGGGCATCTGCTTCGGGCTGGAGATCAGCTCGCTGTAGTGGCTGCACTCCTGGAAGAGCCGGTCGGGGTGGGTCTCCTGGAAGAAGTTGAGCCCGATCTCGCTGGAAGGGATGTGCGAGGCCAGGGCGAGGACGGGCGCCATGGAGCGGTGGGCGTCGTACAGGCCGTTGATGAGGTGGAGGTTGCCGGGGCCGCAGGAGCCCGCGCAGGCGGCGAGCTTCCCGGTGATCTGGGCCTCGGCGCCGGCCGCGAAGGCCGCGGTCTCCTCGTGCCTGACCTGGACCCAGTCGATGTCCGGGGTGCGGCGGATGGCGTCGACGACCGGGTTGAGGCTGTCGCCGACGACTCCGTACAGGCGGCGCACGCCCGCGCGGACGAGAATGTCGACGAACTGCTCGGCGATGTTCTGCTTGGCCATGCCGTACGCACCTCTCCAGCCTGGTGATCCGTGGACCCGGTCCTCGTTCCCCCGCTGGGTCCATGAATTCACAGGTCGGGCGGTCATGCCTCCCAGACGCCCGCGGCCGTACGGTCGTCCGCGTACCCCTTGGCCCGCACCTGGACGTCGGCCAGGAAGTCCGCGAGGCCCGGCGGGCCGCTCTTGTGCCATCGGCGGATGAGGTGTTCGGGCAGCTCCGGCTCGCCGCGCAGGGGCTCGGCGAGGCCGCCGCTGCACAGCAGGAGCGTGTCACCCGGCCGGGCGACCGAGGCACGGAACCGGAACGGTTCGCGGGGCGGCTCCGCGGCCCGTTCGTAGGGGCTCGGGGGCGTGGTGATGTTCAGGTCCATGGTGAGGCGGTCGCCCTCCGCCGTCCGCGGGGGCGGTGAGCCGAAGCCGACCACGGCCTCGCCGGTGGCGTCGGCGACGCGCGGCTCGATGTCCTGCCAGGCGCCGTCCCGCAGCCGGAAGAGGCCGCCCGCGCCGACGCCGAAGAACACGCGGGTACGGCACCGGGGGTCGGCGGGCAGCAGGAGGCAGCGCAGGGACGCCGCGTACTCGCCGGGGTCGAGGCCGAGGTCGGCGGCGTGCGCGCGGAGCCTGCCGAGGCTGCGGTCGGTGAGGCGGTGCAGGCCCGACTTCAGGTCGCCGCGCCGGGCGGCCCTGATGTCCTCGGCGAGCCGCCGGTGGCTGCGGCCCACGGCCCCGCCGATCCAGGCGCAGGCCTCGGCGGCGGCCCGGTGCGCGCCGGGGGTCGCGCGGGCGCCGGTGGCCATGGCGACGAGCAGCAGGGCGTCGTCGCCGCTGCCGAAGCGGGCGGTGAGCAGGGAGTCGCGGCGCGGCTCGCCCCGGTACCTCGCGGAGTCGCCGCGCAGGGAGGCGGCGCGCAGGGTCCAGGTGCCGTACCTGGCCCCGTCCAGGACGGTGTCGGCGACGAGATCGCCGAGGTCGTCGGGGTCGGCGGCGGGCAGGGCGGTGGGCTCGGCCTCGTAGGTCGGCGGCCCGTCACCCACGTACCCGGTCCCGGCCGGCCGTGGCTCGGCCCCCCGGAGGCCGCCGGGCCCGCCGGGCGGCGACAGGTCGGCCCCGGCGACCGCCGGACCGGCCCCCGAGCCGAACGTCACAGGGCCGCCGGGCCCGGCGGGCGGCTCCCAGGGGGCGAGGACGCCGGGCGTCCCGGCCGACGGCCCCGCGGCGGGGCGCGCCGGGCTCACCGGAGGCGTCACGCCCACGGACGCCGCGTCCGCCGGGGCCGTCCTCGGGGCCTCCGGCGGGGTCTCCGGCGGGGTCTCCGCGGGGGCCTCCGGCGGGGTCTCCGCGGGGGCCTCCGGCGGGGTCTTCGCGGGAGGCTCCGGAGGGGTCTTCGCAGGAGGCTCCGGAGGCGTCTTCGGGAGGTCTCCGCCCGGGGAGGCGCCCCCTGGGGGGGCACCGCCCGGGGAGTCACCGGAACGCTGGGCGGGGACGGGGGCGGGGGCGGCGGGGGCGGGGCCGGCGGAGGCGGGCCGATCTGGCGCGGGACCGGCAGGGGCAGGCCGCTCTGGCGCGGGCCCGGCGGAGGCGGGCCGCTCTGGCGCGGGCCCGGCAGGGGCGGGCCGCTCTGGCGCGGGGCCGGCGGGGGCGGCCTGTTGTGTCGCGTTCGCTTCCTGCACCGCGTCCGCCGCCGAGGCGAACCGGTCGTCCAGGGTGTCCTGCGCGGGCGCCGGGCCCGCGTCCTGCGTGGCTTCGTCGTACAGCTGCCCCCACCAGTCGTCGTCGCGACCGGTGCGCCTCTCCCCCTGCTGGCTCATGCCCCTAATTTTCCACCGCTCGGCCCGTACGAAAACGGTGCTTCCGGAAATTCCGGCCATGGCGGGAGGCGGCGGCGCCACCCCGGGGACACCGAGGGCCGCCGGGCGGACCCACCCCCCACGGGAGGCCCGCCCGGCGGTGCCGGTGTGACCGGCGCGCGTCGTACGTCGCACGCGCGGGCCACGGTCTGCGTGACGGGCGCCGGTGAGCGCGCCCGACCTGTGGCCCGCGTTCCCCGTGGCGGCGGGTTCAATCCACGAGCCGCCCACGAGGTGCGGGCGGGCCCGTATGCGGAATCCCCGGCCGGGGGATGATGTTCCGGGGCGGGTTCACGCCGTGGCTGCTTCCCGCCGCGCGCCGCCGGATCGGGCCGTCGGAACGGAGCCTGGGGAGGGACGTCGCCGCATGCTGGCAGCGATAGGTCTGGACGAGACGCACGAGTCGGCGTACCGGGCCCTGGTGGCGGTGGGCGCCGCCGACGTGCCCGACCTGGCACGCAGGCTCACCCTCGCCGAACCGGAGACGGAGCGCGCGCTGCGCCGCCTCGAACGGCACGGCCTGGCCGCGCAGGCCTCGGGCAGGGCGGGCCGCTGGGTGGCGGCGCCGCCCGGCGTCGCGCTCGGCGCACTCCTCACCCAGCGGCGGCACGAGCTGGAGAAGGCCGAGCTGGCGGCGACCCTGCTCGCCGAGGAGTACCGCGCGCGGGCCGCCGAGCCGACCGTCCACGACCTGGTCGAGGTGGTGACGGGCGCGGCGGCCGTCTCGCAGCGCTTCCTCCAGCTCCAGCTCGGGGCGAGCGACGAGGTGTGCGCGCTGGTGACCGGCAGCCCCATCGCCGTCTCCGGCATGGAGAACGACGCCGAGGAGGTGGCCGCGGGCCGCGGCGTGCGCTACCGCGTGGTGGTCGAGCGCTCGGTCCTCGACCTGCCGACCGGCCTCACGGAACTGGCGGCGGCGACGGGCCGCGGCGAGCAGGTACGGGTGGTGGAGCGCGTACCGACCAAGCTGGTGATCTCCGACGCCGCCCTGGCGATGGTGCCGCTGACCTCGCGCACCGCCGAGCCCGCCGCGCTGGTGGTGCACGCGAGCGGCCTCCTCGAATCCCTCTCGGGCCTGTTCGAGGCGGTCTGGCGGGACGCGCTGCCGCTGCGCCTCGGCGAGGACGGCCGCACCGTGTCCGAGGACGGCCCCGAGGGGCCCGACGGCACGGACCTGGAGATCCTCTCCCTGCTCCTCGCGGGCCTGACCGACGCGAGCGTGGCGAAACAGCTCGACCTCGGGCTGCGCACGGTACAGCGACGGGTGAAGCGGCTGATGGAGCTGACGGGCGTGACGACGCGGCTGCAGTTGGGCTGGCACGCGTACGAACGGCAGTGGGTGGCTCGCCGGGCGCGCCCGCCCCAGGGCTCGCCCGACCTGCGGGGCTGATCCGACCTGCGGGGCTAACCTGACCTGCGGCTTCGCGGGATCTGTCGCATTCTGGGCAGATGGGAGTCTGGGAACTCCTGCTGGTCGCGGTGGTGATGCTGCTGGGCCTGTGCGGGGTGCTGGTACCTGGCGTGCCGGGGCCGTGGCTGGTGTGGGCCGCGGTCCTGTGGTGGGCCCTGCAGGACCCCAACGGCCTCGCCTGGCTGATTCTCGTCGGCTCGTCCGCCGTCCTCCTCGCGGCACAGGCCGTGCGCTGGCAACTGCCGCCGCGGCGGCTGCGGGCCAGCGGTGCGACGCGCCGGATGGCCCTCTTCGCGGGGGCGGGGGCCCTGCTCGGCTTCTGCGTCATCCCCGTGCTCGGCGCCCTGCCCGGCTTCGTGGCCGGGATCTACACCGGGGAGCGGCTGCGGCTCGGCGGCCACGGAGAGGCGGTGACGGCGACGCGGACGGCCATGCGGAACGGCGGCACCAGCGTCTTGACCGAGCTGTTCGCCTGCCTGCTGATTCTGGGGGCGTGGCTGGGGGCACTGCTCTGGGGCCAGGGCCAGCCCTAGCCGTCCGCTCGGCGTCCTGGGCGGGGGCGGCTCTGGCGGCTCCGGTTCGCCCCGGTTTCCCTGGCGGGCTCGGCGGTCTGGTGGGCTTGGCGGCTCTGGTTCGCCCCGGTTTCCCTGGCGGGCTCGGCGGCTCTGGTGGGCTTGGCGGCTCTGGTTCGCCCCGGTTTCCCTGGCGGGCTCGGCGGTCTGGTGGGCTTGGCGGCTCTGGTTCGCCCCGGTTTCCCTGGCGGGCTCGGCGGCTCTGGTGT
>NZ_JBFAHX010000044.1:0-41605 GCF_040654435.1 Streptomyces sp. NPDC050703 | reverse complement strand
CCCTCGGGCTTCTTCTGCTGCTCGCCCTTCCCCTCGGGCTTCTTCTGCTGCTCGCCCTTCCCCTCGGGCTTCTTCTGCTGCTCGCCCTTCCCCTCCGGCGACTTCTGCTGCTCCCCCTTCCCCTCCGACTTCTTCTGCTGCTCCCCCTTCCCCTCGGGCCTCTTCTGCTGCTCGCCCTCCCCCTTGCCCTCCGACTTCTTCTTCTCATGGGTTCGGTCAGTCATCTCAGTCACCCCGTCTTCGCAGTCAGCCTCAGCCGGACGACGCGCCAGCTCATGCCACCACCCGAGCCCCGTACAGCAATTACAGGACGAAAACCCGGCGTCCGCGAATGCGGCGACGCACCCCAGCGTGCCCCGCCGTCGAGCGGATTCACCGCGCCTCGACTACCTTGGACGTGAGGCTTTGCCATGGTCACCGACCCGATCACCACCGCCACTGTCGACTATTTCCAGCGCGCCCGGCTCGTGCCGGAGCTGCCCGGTCGGATGGCGACGAGCGGGCCGCCGGAGTGCCGACGCGCCGTACGGATCGCGGGAGTCGGCCAGCCCACGCGCCCCGCGCCCCCGCGAGAGGCCGGTGCGACGGTCGAGCCGCCGACGTTGCCGCTCCTCGTCGGCCTCGCCGGCGCAGGTGTGCCGGTCGCGTTCCTTCTGGAAGGCCATGGCGAGGGCGTCACCGTACGTCTGGGCACGTGGTCGCAGGAGGGCATCGGCGACGCGGCGCTCGACGCCCGGCAGGCGATGCTGCTCGCCGTGTTCAACGCCTCCTATCCGGCCGTGGACATCGCCACCGCGGAAGTCGGGACCCCGGCATTCGCCTACGGCGCCGTCGGCCTGGGCGTGCCCGCCCTCCCCGTCGCCGACCCGCGCGACGGCGCCCTGCCCGTCGACCGCCTCGTACGGTCGATGACGGGCCGACGCTGGGCGGCGCTCGTGCTCGCGGCGCCGACCGACGCCGACGAACTCGGCGCGGACCGCAACCGCGTGCTCAACGAGATACGCGCGGTGGCCGCCGCGGTACAGGCCGCGGGCGTCCGCAGCCCGCTCGCCGAGCACTACCAGACCCTGCTGCGGAGCCGCCTGGACGCGCTCGCGGACGCGCAGCGGCGCGGCGGCTGGCGGACCGCCGTCTACCTCCTCGGCGAGCACCCGCGGGACATCGCGTCGCTGACCAGCGCCTGGCGGGCCGTCTTCTCAAGTGGCCCCCTGGTGCCGGAAGCCGTCCGCACGATCACGCACCCGGCGGTCGCCGGGCTGGCGACCCGCTGGGCGCTGCCGGACAGCCCGGAGCAGCCAGGCCCCAGCGGCTACCAGCACCCGTACAGCGCCCAGACCTTGCTGAGTTCCGCGCAGCTCGCCTCGTACGTGTGCCTCCCGGCCCTGGAGACCGCGGGGTTCGGTGTCCGCGTCGTGCCGCGCTTCGACGTGGAGCCGCCCCCGTCGACCGGTCCGAGCGTCGGCATCGGCGCGGTCGTGGAGCGGGACCGGCCGAGCGACACGGCGTTCACCGTGCCGCTCGCCTCGCTGGCCCGGCACGTCTTCGTCGCCGGGGTGACCGGGTCCGGCAAGAGCAACTCGGTCCTCCACCTGATCCGCCAGGTCGCCGCCGCAGGAGTCCCGTTCCTCGTGGTCGAGCCGGCCAAGGCGGAGTACCGCGCGCTGCTGCGCGATCCGGCCGTCGGTCCGGCCCTGCGCGTCTTCACCCTGGGCCGCGAGACCGTGTCGCCTCTCCGGCTCAACCCCTTCGAGGTGCCCGAGGGCGTCTCGGTCGCCGCGCACATCGACCTGCTGCGCGCCGCCTTCGAGGGGGCGTTCGGCATGTGGGTCCCGCTGCCGCAGGTGCTGGAACGCTGCCTCCACGAGGTGTACGAGGACCGCGGCTGGGACCTGCGGACCGACGCGAACCACCGCCTCGACCCGGACGCGGCGGCCTGGTCCGCCTGCCCCACCCTGAGCGACCTCCTCACGAAGATCCCCGCGGTCAGCCGTTCGCTGGGGTACGACGCGGAAGTCACCGCCAACGTCGAGGCAGCGCTCAGCACACGCGTCAACAGCCTGCGCATCGGCGGCAAGGGCGCGCTGCTCGACGTACCGCGTTCCCTCCCGATGGAGGAGCTGCTCGCGGCGCCGACCGTCGTGGAACTCGAAGCGATGGGCAGCGACGACGACAAGGCGTTCGTCATGGGCCTGCTGCTCATCCGGCTCGCGGAGCACCGCAGGGCGCGGGGGCAGCGGTCGGGACTCACCCATCTGTTCGTGGTCGAGGAGGCGCACCGCCTGCTCGGGGCGGTGCGGCCGGTACGGGGCGAGAACGCCGCCGATCCGCGGGCCGGCGCGGTCGAGACGTTCTCGAACCTGCTGTCCGAGATCCGCGCGTACGGTCAGGGCGTCGTCATCGCCGATCAGGTACCCACCCGGCTCGACCCGTCCGTCCTCAAGAACACCCTGCTCAAGCTCGCCCACCGGACGGTCGCCGCCGACGACCGCTTCGCCCTGGCGACCACCATGGGCATGGACCAGAGGCAGTCCGAGGCGCTCGTCCCGCTGGAAGTCGGGCGGGCCGCGGTCTTCGGGCACGGCGCCGACGCCCCCGTCCTGGTGCAGGTTCCGCCCGCGAAGGACGACAGGCTGATCCGGGAGACCGACGACGGCGCGGTCCGCGACACCATGGCGGGCTGGCGCAGGGCGGGCGGATGGGACGCGTACTGGCTGGCCAGGCCCTCCTGCACGGCGGCCTGCGTGGGCCACGCCCGGGAATGCGAGGCCGCCCGGGCGCTGCTCGACACCGCCGTCGTGCGCCGTACGTTCACCCGTGTCGTGCTGTCCCTGCTCGCCGACGCCACCAGCCTCGAACGCACCTGGCCGGACCTCGTCCAGACCGTCCGCCCGCGCCGCCCCGCGCGGCTCGACGAAACGGCCCTTCTGCGCTGCCTGGCCTCGCACGCGCCCGACTGGTACGCGGAGCGGCAGGGCGCGCGGGCGGGCTGGACGTACAGCGCGACCCTCACCTACGCCGAAGGACTGCGGCTCGCGCTGCTCGCGCCGGCCGGGAGCCGCGCTGCGGCGATCGAGACGTTCCGTACGTTCGCGACGGCGCGGCACGCCTGCGACATCCCGCCGTATCCCCGCTGCGAAGCGGTGTGCCCCGACCACACGTGCCTCTACCGGGGAGCGGCGGCCGACGTCGTCGCGACGGGGCGCTACGACGCGTCCTGGTCGGAGGCGGACGCCGAGGACCGGGGTGAGGGCGGGCGGGAGGCCACGTGGCAGGTGTGCGACGCGGTGGCGTACGAGCTGATGGAGTACCCGCCTGACGACGCGTCACCCGAGCTGAGCGCGGGGATCGCGGAGAGCAGGCGGCGGGCCGGCCTGTGCTTCGCGCAGCAGATGATCGCGGCGGACCCCACGGAGCTGCCGCGCTCGGCCCGGCAGATCATCGACAAGCTGCTCACCCGGGCATCCGATGATGCCGGACCGTCCGACGATGCCGGGCCCCCCGACGGTGCCGGACCGACCGACGATGCCGGACCGTCCGACGAAGGTTCGGCTCAGGGGAAGTCGGACGGATAGTCGGACGGAAGATCGGGGGCGGCGAAGAAGATGCTGTAGAAGTTCCACGCGATGAAAACGGCGATGGCGAGCACGATGACGCCGACGACGATCAGCACGGGCTTCGGTGTGCCCTTGGCGCGCACGGACGCACCGGTGGTGAGGTTCGCCAGCCGATTCACGTGCAGCGTTCCGCCCTTGACGCGGCCACCGGCCCGAACCCAGTCGCCCTCGTGGAGAGCGCCCTCGAACTTGTAGCCCCGCATCTCGACGGGAACGAGGGAGATCCGATTCCCGGCCTCGTCGTACCGCTCCACGCGGAACGTCCATACGGTCGAGTGGTCGGATTCCCCCTGCCGCTCGGTCCGGCTGCTCAGCGCGCGCACCTGCCCCTCGACCGTGTCGCCGGCCCCGGGGAGCCGGGCCGGTCCGCCCCTGGGCCCGGCGGGTACGGCATGCGCGGCCGCGTGTGAGGCCGCGTACGGGGCCGCGTGGGGAGGCGGCGGAGGCTGCTGCGGAGGCGGATCGGCAGGCCGCGCGGACTGCGCCTGGCTGGTCTGATGGCCGCAGTACCCGCAGAAACGCGCGGTCGGCCGATTCTCACCGCCGCAGCTGGGGCACACCCAGGGATCTTTCATGGCGGACGCTTCCGTCACCCGATGGATCGACCCTACTCACTTGCGGACTCACTTCCAGGAGACACCGGCGGCCTCGCCGCGGCAACCCGGCGCCGCCCCGGCAGCCGCCCTGAGGTGGCGCAGCGCGTAGGAGCGCCAGGGGCGCCAGGCGTCGAGGACGGGTTCGGGTTCGCCGGGCGGGGCCACGTCGGGGTCGCCGAGCGAGCGCATGCGGATGAACGCGGCCGTACGGGGGTCCATGCCGGGCAGCGCGGCGAGGCCGGCCTCGGCCTGGTCGCGGTCGGCGCCAGCGTCGAGGCGGAGGCTGCCGTCGCCGAGTGCCGAGGCCAGCGCGCCCAGCGGCCCCGCTTCGGCGGCGAGCGCGTCCGGCGCGGGAAAGAGGTGGGTGAGCCGCCCGCACGGGGCGTCGAGGGCCTGGCCGTACCGCTCGACGAGCCGCGCGGCCCGCTCCCGCCCGGCGAGCGCGCGTACGGCGTACTCCTCGGGGTCGGCGGCGCCCGGCGAACGCAGCCCCGGCCGGGCGGCGACGAGCGGGGCGAGGCGGGGGTCGGCGCCGAGCCGTTCGTCCACGGCGTAGGGGTCGGCGTCCAGGTCGAAGAGGCGGCGCAGGCGCTGCACGGCCGTGGTCAGGTCCCGCAGATTGGTCAGGTGCAGCCGGGCGTCCAGCCAGCCGCCGCGGTGCACGGCGCCGGTGGGCGTGCCCGCGTCGCGGCCCTCCTGGACGGCCACGATGCCGGTGCCGTGGGGCAGCCGGAGAGTACGCCGGTACGTACGGCCGCCGCGCTCCCCCGCGACCTCCTCGACGCCCGGCAGCGCTTCGTGGGCGAGCAGGTCGAAGACGGCGGCGGACTGGTAGGGGCCCCGGTGGGCGAGCCGGAGCGGAATCCCGGCGGCCGGGGTGGCCCGCGCGGTGCCCTTCCTCGGCGCGGCGGCGCGCAGGCCGGTCGGCGTGAGGGCGTACACCGCCTTGATGGTGTCGTTGAACTGCCGCACGCTGGCGAACCCGGCGGCGAAGGCGATCTCCGTGACGGGCAGATCGGTGGTTTGGAGCAGCACCCGGGCGGTGTGGGCGCGCTGGGCCCGCGCGAGGGCGACGGGCCCGGCGCCCAGCTCGGCGGTGAGCTGCCGCTGCACCTGCCGGGCGCTGTAGCCCAGCCGGACGGCGAGCCCGGGTACGCCCTCCCGGTCGACGACCCCGTCGCCGATCATGCGCATGGCGCGGCCGACGACATCGGCGCGGACGTCCCACTCGGCGGACCCGGGCACGGCGTCGGGCCGGCAGCGCCGGCAGGCCCGGAACCCGGAGGTCTGGGCGGCGGCGGCCGTGGCGTAGTAGCGCACGTTCTGCCGCTTGGGCGTGACGGCGGGGCAGCTCGGCCGGCAGTAGATCCCGGTGGTCTCGACAGCGAAGAAGAACGCCCCGTCAAACCGCGCGTCCCGACTCCGCACGGCCTCGTACCTGGTCTCCTCATCGATCACACCGTCCAGTGTGCGGTGTCGGTGACGGTGTCGCTGGCGGTTTTCGGACGGCGAAGGCACGCGAAGGGCACCGTCGGCGGCGCCGTTCCCCGTACGGGATATCCGTACGGGCCGCCTTGGCGCGCGCATATGCGGGACGGTCGTCGCTCGATAAAATGGGCTGGTTCACTTGGCTGCGGGGGCAGCCATGGCGCCTTTCGGGTGCCGACGTCCTGGGGAGGGCCCGCAGCACATGAGTCGTCGTTCCACCGGCTTCGCCGGCGCTTGGGCCGATATCCAACGGCAGCAGCAGCGCCAGGTACAAGCCGAGGCCAGGCGGCTCAGACAGCAGGAACAGGAAGCGCGGGCCTACCAGAGGCGAGCCGCCCAGAGCCACCGCGAGTACCGGCAGGCAGAGGCTTTACGGCGCACGGAAGAGCTGGACGCACAGGTGGCGGCGCTGCAGGGTCTGCTGGCCTCCGGATGCGGCGCCCCGCCGTTCAGAGCCGCCTCTCTGATGCGGATGGAGGACGTGCCGCCCTTCGCTCCCGGACCGTTGGCGCAGCCGGTGCCCATGCCGGACTTCAACCACTACCAGGCGCAGAGCGGCTGGACCGCGGCCCGCCGGGCGCAGGCCCAGGCCGAGGCGCGGGCGCGCTTCGAGCGGGACTGGCAGGTGGCCCAGGCCGCGGAGGTCCGGCGCCGGCAGCAACTCGCCGCCTACCACCGGGAGTACCAGCAGTGGGTCGACGCCCAGCTCGCCGATGTGCGCCAGCACAACGCGGGCGTCAGCGCGTTGGCCGACGGCGTGCGGCGGCACGATCCCGATTCCGTGATCGAGTACTTCTCCGCCGCCCTCTACACCTCCGAGGCATGGCCGGAGGACTTCCCGCGCCAGGTGGCCGCGGCCTACGATCCCGCGGCCCGGCAACTGGTGCTCGACTGGGAGTTGCCCGGTTACGGCATCGTGCCGGAGATCAAGGCGATTCGGTACATGACCGGGGTCGGCCAGGACAAGGAGGTCCCGCGCCCGGTCACCCAGCGCCGCACCCTGTACAGGGAGGCTCTGGCCCAGTGCATGCTCCTGGTACTGCACGAGCTGTTCGCGGCGGACGAGCCGGGCGCGCTCGAATCGGTGGTGCTGAACGGGTTCGTCGACGCGCATGACCCCACGACGGGGCGGCCGGGTCATATCTTCCTCGCGACCGTGATGGCCGCACGCTCCTCGTTCCGGGATCTGCACCTGGCACAGGTGGATGCGGGCAGCTGCCTGGCCGACGCACTGCGGGGCCAGCTCTCGGCCCGGCCCGACCAGCTCACTCCGGTACGGACGAGCAGGCGCCCGCAGGATGTCGGGAACCGCGTGGTGGCCCACGGCAGCGACGAGGAACCCGACCTGTTCGCGATGGACCCGATCGCCTTCGAGGGGCTGGTGGCCGATCTGTTCCGGGCCATGGGCATGCAAGCCGTGACGACGCAGCGGTCCAACGACGGCGGGGTGGACGTCGACGCACTGGACCCGACGCCGATTCGTGGCGGCAAGATCGTCGTCCAAGTGAAGCGCTACCGCAACACGGTGCCGCCCACGGCTGTGCGCGACCTCTACGGAACCGTGCAGGACGCGGGTGCGAACAAGGGCGTCCTCGTGACGACGTCGCGTTTTGGGCCTGGCTCGCACACCTTCGCCAATGGCAAGCCGCTGGAACTCATATCGGGCCCCGAACTCGTCGACCTTCTCCATCGGCATGGCCTGCGCGGACGGTTGGGCGCTGGTGTCGCCTCCGCGGAGCCGCCATCCTCCGCGCCGGCCACTCGGTTGCCGGACGACTACAACGTCCTGGGCATGTCGTGGGCCGGCAGCGTCGCCCTGGACGTTTGCGCCCTCGTCTGCAATGGGAACCACGTCCTCGACGATGATCACTTCGTCTTCTTCAACAATTCCCAGACTCCGGACGGGTCGGTGCGTGCCCTGCCTCCCACCGCACCCGACAGGGCCGCGATCTGCGTGGCGTTCGACGGGTTGCCCGCTGAGGCGGACCGGTTCGTCCTCGTGGCCGCCGTCGACCCGGAAGCCAACCCGGACGCCGACCTCTCCGGTTTCACGGACGCCTGCATCCGCCTCCTCGACCCCGGCCTGACCGAGATGGGACGTCTTGAGGTCTCCGACGGGCGGCCGCGCGAGACCGCTCTGGTGCTCGGCTCCTTCCGCCGACGGGCGAACGGGGACTGGGACTTCGTCCTGGGCGGCAAGGGCTACCAGGGCGGCCTGGAGGAACTGGTCCAGGACTTCGGCATCGAGGTGGAGTAGGGGCAAGCCGGCAGCCCCCTCGCCTCCCAGGAGGCGAGGGGGACCACGAGACCGCTAGAAGCGCCCCCGCTTGATCTGCACGGCCGCCCTCCCCTCGGCCCCCCGGAGCCGCCACTCCCGCCGGAGTTCCGCGCGGGCCCGTGCGTCGGTCTTGGCGACGATCCGCTGGTTCTCCCGGATGAGCTTCCGGTAGCTGGCGAGCCGCCGCTCGGGCAGTGAACCGTCCGCCAGCGCCGCCAGCACGGCGCACCCCGGCTCCGACATGTGCGCGCAGTCGTGGAAGCGGCAGTCCTCCCCCAGCTCCTCGATCTCGGAGAAGACCTGCCCGACCCCGGTCTCGGCATCCCAGAGGCCGACTCCGCGCAGCCCGGGGGTGTCGATGAGGACGCCGCCCCCGGGGAGCACCAGCAGGTTCCGCGTGGTGGTCGTGTGCCGCCCCTTGCCGTCGACGTCACGGATGGCCTGCACCTCCATGACGTCCGCCCCGGCGAGCGCGTTGGCGAGCGTCGACTTGCCCGCGCCCGACTGCCCGAGCAGGACCGAGGTCCCGCCGGAGACGACCGCGGCGAGGACGTCCACGCCCTCCCCAGAGGTGGCGCTGACCGGCAGCACCTGCACACCGGGCGCCGCCGTCTCCACGTCCTCGACGAGGTGCGCGAGCGTGGCGGGGTCCGGCACGAGGTCGGCCTTGGTGAGGACGACCACCGGCTGGCCGCCCGACTCCCAGCCGAGCGCGAGGAACCGCTCGATCCGGCCCAGGTCGAGCTCGGCGGCGAGCGAGACCGCGATGATGGAGTGGTCGACGTTGGCCGCGAGGATCTGCCCCTCGGACCGCTTGGACGAGGTGGAGCGCACGAAGGACGTACGCCGCGGCAGATACGCGCGTACGTAGCGGGGGTCCCCGCCGTCGGGGTCGACGGCGGCCCAGTCGCCCGTGCAGATGACCTTCAGCGGATCGCGCGGCGTGACGAACTCGGTGTCGGCGCGCACGGGCCCCTCGGTGGTGACGACGTCGCACTGCCCGCGGTCGACGCGGACGACCCGCCCGGCGATGAGCCCTTGGGCCGCGTACGGCGCGAACTCGGCCTCCCAGTCCGTGTCCCAGCCGTAGGGGGCGAGGGGATGCGGGGACGCGCCGGGAGCGGACGAGAACTCAGGGAGAGAAGAAGAGGGAGAAGGAGAGGGAGAAGGAGAGGGAGAAGGAGAGGGAGACGAGGGGGAAGAGAAAGACGAGGAAGACAAGGGTGACCCTTCACAGGAAGGCCCCGGCGGTATGCGCGCTCAACGGCGCGCAGAAGCAGCTGGAGAAGCTACGGTCAGCCGGCGGCCAAGGAGGTGGACTTGATGAACTCGCGGATGCGGGCAACGCCCATCGCAGCGACAGCCATCGGTCAACACCTCCTGATCTGCTCGGTCGGCTCCGGCGGCCGTCGGGCCACCGGGGAACAGCTCAGAGCTTAGACACCCCTCCAGGCGGAGCGCCACCTGTTTTTCCGCGCTCTCCACGCTCTCCACGCGAGGCGGTCCGCGCCACGAACACCAGCTCCCGCCCCGGCCGGTCCGGGGCGTCGCGTACGTCGGTCACCGCGTACCCCGTGGCGAGCAGGTCCGTCTCCACCTCGTCGCGTTCGCGGAACCGCAGCGTCGAGTCCGAGGTCAGGACCTCGCCGGTGGACAGGAACACGTACGTCCAGCGGAAGGAGACCAGCGGGCCCTCCAGCGCCGTCAGTTCGACCCAGCGCTCGACCTGGCCGACGCCCGTGACCTCCGTGACCGCGTGCGTGGCCGCGCGGTTCCACTGCTCCCAGGCGCGCCTGGCCGGGTCGCGGGTCTCGAAGACCAGGTGGCCGCCGGGCCGCAGCGCCCCGTGGGCGCCCCGCAGGGTCGCGCGCCACTCTCCCGGGTCCGCTATCGCCTGCGCCACGTTCGCCGTCATCGTCGCCATGTCCACCCGGAGCGGCGGCAGCGCCGTGGCGTCGCCGCACAGCCAGCGGACGCGGTCCGCGCCCGGCTTCGCCCGGGCGACGTCGAGGGACGCCCGCGCGGGGTCCACGCCGACGACCTCCGTCCCCCGCTCGGCGAGGAGCAGCGCGAACACCCCCGTACCGCAGCCGATGTCGAGGACCTTGCGCGCCCCGAACTCCTCCGCCATGCGGAGGTACGGGATCAGGTCCCCGCGGTCCGGGTCCAGCGGGTCGTAGAGCGCGGCCAGCCGCGGCTCGCCGAACGCCCGGTCCACCGCCGCTTTCCCGCGCCCGTCCCGCTTCACCACTCCTCCGCGAGGACCGACCAGATCTCCGTGTCCTGCCGTACGCCCTTGTAGAGGTCGTTGCCCCGCAGTACTCCGTCACGGGTCATTCCCAGGCGCTTGGCCACGTTGATGCTGGGGCGGTTCTCCGAGGCCACGTGCCACTCCACCCGGTGCATGCCGCGTACATCGAACGCCCAGTCGATGAGAACGCGCACGGCCCTGGTGACCAGACCGCGTCCCGAGGCACCCGGTTCCAGCCAGCAGCCCGCCTCGCACGTGCCGTTCGCGCTGTCGAAGACCCGGAACATGACACCTCCCACGAGGCGTTCGCCGAGCCAGATCCCGTACAGGCGGCCGGTGTCCGCGGCGGCCTTGTCCGCGAACACCTGGAGCCACTTCCGCGTGGCCGCGAGGTCGGTGGTGACGTCCGGGAGGCCGACGTAGCGGCCTATGTAGTCCCGGCCCCGGTCCATGTGCGCCAGGAACTCCTCGGCCTGCCACGGCTCCAGCGGGCGCAGCTCGGCGCCGTCCTCGTCACCCAGGGAAATAGCGAACACGCCCCCACCGCCTCCATACCGGCCGCACGGCCGCACCGGCCGCACCGACCGCACCGTCAAGGAAGTAGATCCTCGCACGAGCCCTCCGCCGGACGCTCGGCCATTCAGCCGCCGAGTCCGCCCGACCGCCCGGCCGCCCGACCGCCGGGCCCACCCGACCGCTCGTCCCCGCCCGCCCGGAGGGATCGATTCCGGACAGAACCCCCGCCCCGGACGATCTGGCCGGTCTTGCCGTCGACGAGATAGATGCCTCAGGCATCCAATGGGCCCGGTAAGGGATCGTCTGCGCTTGCGAGGTATGTCCATGCCGGAGTCCACCCAGACCCACCCCATGAACACCCACCCCGAGAACACGGTCGACGACGCGAACCCCATCCCCTTCCCCCAGGACCGCACCTGCCCCTACCACCCGCCCGCCGGCTACGCCCCCCTGCGTGAAGCCGCCCCCCTCACCCACGTCTCGCTGTTCGACGGACGCCGGGTGTGGCTCGTCACCGGGCACGCGGCGGCCCGTGAACTCCTCGTCGACCAGCGGCTCTCCACCGACCGCGAGCACGAGGGCTTCCCCGTGCAGAGCGAGCGCCTGGCCCAGGTGCGCGACCGGAGCGTCGCCCTGCTCGGCGTCGACGACCCCAGGCACAACGCCCAGCGCCGGATGCTCATCCCCAGCTTCTCGGTCAAGCGGATCGCGGCCCTGCGGCCCCGCATCCAGGAGACCGTCGACCAGCTCCTCGACGCCATGGTCGAACAGGGGCCGCCCGCCGAGCTGGTGAACGCGTTCGCGCTGCCCGTACCGTCCATGGTCATCTGCGCCCTGCTCGGCGTGCCCTACGCCGACCACGAGTTCTTCGAGGAGCAGTCGCGCCGGCTGCTGCGCGGTCCCGGCGCGCGGGACATCCAGGCGGCGCGCGACGAACTGGACGCCTACTTCCACGGGTTGATCGACCGCAAGCGGCGCGAACCCGGTGACGGACTCCTCGACGAGCTGATCCACCGGCAGCTCGCCTCCGGCGCGGTGGACCGCGACGAACTGGTCAGCCTCGCCACGATCCTGCTCGTCGCGGGGCACGAGACCACGGCGAACATGATCTCGCTCGGCACGTTCACGCTGCTCCAGCACCCCGACCGGCTCGCGGAGCTGCGGGCCGGCATGGGTGAGGGGGAGCCGCTGATGGCCGCCGCGGTCGAGGAACTGCTGCGCTACCTGTCCATCGCGGACGGGCTGATGCGGGTGGCCAAGGAGGACATCGAGGTCGGCGGCGAGACCGTGCGTGCCGGGGACGGCGTCGTCTTCTCCACGTCCCTCGTCAACCGTGACGGGGCCGCGTACGAGGCCCCGGAGCGGCTGGACTGGCACCGCTCCGCCCGGCACCACCTCGCCTTCGGGTTCGGCATCCACCAGTGCCTGGGGCAGAACCTCGCGCGTGCGGAGATCGAGATCGCCCTGCGGTCCCTCTTCGAGCGGCTGCCGCGCCTGCGCCTCGCGATGCCCGCCGAGGACATCCCCTTCAAGCCGGGTGACACGATCCAGGGGATGCTCGAACTCCCCGTGACCTGGTGAGGACGCCATGACCATGATCCATGTCGACCGGGACCGGTGCGTGGGCGCGGGCATGTGCGCGCTGACCGCGCCCGGCGTCTTCACCCAGGACGACGACGGCTTCAGCGAGGTGATCCCGGGCCGCGAGGACGGTGCCGGCGACCCGATGGTCAAGGAGGCCGTGCGCGCGTGCCCGGTGCGGGCCATCACCACCGTCGCCCGGCCCTAGGGCGGATCGGTCCCGCAGCTCAGGGCGGATCAGTCCCGCAGCGTCACCGTGAAGCTCCTGCCGTACGCGTGGTACGTGTCGGCCTCGACGCGCGTCCCGCCGGGCGCCGCGCTCACGCGTACCCCCCGGTCGGCCGAGACCTGACGCAGTCGGCGGCCGCGCAGCAGGACCGTCACCGTGTCCCGGCCCATGGTGGGGTCGGACACGGCGACGGAGGTGGTCCCCCCTCGGCGCTCGCTCGCGCGGACGAGGACCGAGGCGGGGCCGTCGATCCGCAGGCCCGCCGTCTCGTGCCGCCCCGCGGTGAAGGAGTTGACGCCCGTCAGACCGAGACCGCTGTGCGCCACGGCCTGGAGCCGGGTCGAGTTGGCCAGCACCCTGAGCGGACCCCGTGGACCCCGTGAATCCCGCGAGCCCCCCTTGCCCTCGCCGTACCCCCGCACCTCCTCCGCCGTGGCGTTCGGCAGCAAGGCGTACGCGAGGTGCGCGGGCCGGGCCCCGGCGGCCCCCTCCACGGTCACGCCGAACACCGACCGCGTCACGGCGGTGTCCGCGTTGGCGGTGCGCACGGTCCGGCGGCTCCGGGTGACGCGGTCCAGAGTGACCCGGACGGGCGGGGCGTCGAGGAAGACGTAGCCGACGGAGATGTTCCGCGTGGCGTTGGCGTAGCGCAGCCAGCGCAGGTCGGCGGTGCCGGGGCCGCTCCACGCGCTGCCGTCGGCGCGCGCCCCGGCGAGCGTGACCCGGTCGCCGGGGTCGGCGATGCGGGCGTCGACGGTCGTCGTCACGGCCCGCCCCCCGGAGCCGCCACCGGAGCCGTCCCCGGAGCCGCCGCCCTCGACGTCCCCGACGCCCGCCGCGAGCACCACGATCTCGTCGTCGAACAGGAACCACGACTTGGTGGCCGAGGCGCCTCGGTAGACCAGGAAGTCGTCGGGGAGCAGCTTCCTGTCGCGGTGGGCGACGTCGCTCGACTGCACCATCGCGGCGGTCCCGTACGCCCCGAGGACGGCGCCGCCGGAGTGCCGGGCGGTGCCGCGCGGGAAGTAGACGTACGTGTTCTGCGACTCCGAGGACGAGGTGAAGTGGAGGGGGTGGCCCGGGTTGTCGTAGTACGGCTTCCCGTAGGCCTCGGGGACCGTGCGGCGGCGCTCGACCGGGGCGGTGACGCCCGCGAGGCCGTACGGCGAGACCGTCGTGTAGTAGTCGACGCCGTACGCCTGCGTCTGGTCCTGACCGGTGAGGTAGAGGAAGTGCGCGCCCTCGCCCTGGAACCACGGCATGAGGTTCTCGCCGTTCATGTACTCGTACTTGCTGATCCGGTCGGAGCTGCGCGCCAGCGCGAAGGCGTAGCCGGGTCTGCGGTGGACGGTCTTGTCCATGGCGTTGAACGCGACGCTGCGTGCGGCCGGGTTGAGGTCGGCGGGGACCACGGAGTCGTCGGCGACGATGTCGGCGTGGCGCACGATGCTGACGGGTGAGACGAAGCGCGCCGGGTCGAGCGGGGCGCGCGAGGTGGCTCGGAGGTGTTTGACGTAGCCCTTCAGCGCCGCCGCCGCGGCCCCGTCCGCCAGCGAGGAGAGGTCGACCGCGGCCTCGGCGACGACCGCCACGTCGGTGTAGCCGGAGTCCGTGCGCGAGACCGCCCTGCCCTTCACGATCTCCATCATCCAGCCCTCGAAGATCACCGGGGCAAAGCCGTCCCTGACCCAGCCGAACACGGTCGGCACCAGCTCGCCGCCGTGTGCGAAGCCGGTCCCTTCGAGCACCTTGAGGGTCTGGACGACCCTGCTGAGCAGGCCCTTTCCATACGATCCCGTGTACGCGACGGAGGCGTGCTGGATGAAGGAGCCGTCGGCGTAGTGGCCGTCGGTCACCCCGTGGGAGAGGTGGTAGGGGTCGATGGTGACGAAGACCGTGAGCTGGTCGACCAGGGCCTTGCGGATACGGGCGTCGCCGTCCGCTCCGAGGAGGGCGCCCTGGAGGATGCGGTTGGTGGTGATGTCGGCGAGGTTGGCACCGGTGTGGAAGCGCGAGTCGAGGTCCACGTCGCCGTCGGTGCCGTTGCGGAGGTAGGCGTCCATGGAGGCGACGTAGGTGCGCACCAGCTCCGGGCGGTACGCGCGCACTTCGTCGGCCAGCAGGACGAGCGTCTTGCTGATGTGCTGCGAGAGACCGATCTCCCAGTGGAACCAGTTCCCGTAGTAGCCCTTCGTCTGGTCGCCGTAGTAGCGCTCGTGCAGCCATTCGAGGCCGTCGACGACGCGGCGCCGCACGGCGGTGTCCCCGTGGAGACCGGTCGTCGTGCCCGGGGTGGGCGCGCTGGTGGCGAGGGCGATCTCGTACAGGCGGCGGTAGGCGGTGTTGAGGTTCGCCTCGTCCGTGCCGAGGGCGAGCCCGGCGAAGAGCTCGCCCTCGGCCGCGTCGTCCATGGCCTTGAGGTTCGCCCGCGCGGCCCTGTCGATGGCCGCCAGTCTGCCCGCCGTCTCCGGTCGGCCGTTGGACGCGGTGGTGCCCGCGAAGACGTCCACGGTGTTGGCGAGCAGCCGCGCGCGGCCCTCGGCGGACGCGGCGGCCACCGCGGGGCCCCGCGGTACCACCGCCAGGAGTCCGGCCGCCGCCAGGGCCGACAGCAGGCGTCTGCGAGTGATCTCCATGCTGGCCTCCACCGCCGGACGACGACAGGCCCGAATGGGCCTCGTACGTAGGTTCAGGCGGCCGGAGTCAAGCAGATGCCCCCAGCCGCCACAAGGGTCCCCGCACGGTCGTTCGCCCCGGCATTGATACGGTCCCCACTGATCTTGACGCGTACACGGACGCGGCCACGGACGCGACACGCATGTGGAAGAGGCCCCGCTCCTCAAACGCCGGAGCGGTTGTCCTCTACTTCCCACCAGAGGCGCTGCTGATCTTCACCGCCCCGGCGGGACCTTTCAGCCCGTCCGGCGTTTGAGGACGAGCCCGCAGGGCGATGCACTGACGACTCGCCCCACCGGGACCGCGCCCGCAGGGCCACGCCCGAAAGAATCATCAACTCCCCCGCCGAAACAATGGAGACCAGCCGCGCCCGCAGGGTTGCATGGAGGCATGGATCTCCCCCTCCACGAAGATCTGTCCCCCGGCACCGGCACCCTGCCGCCCCGCGCCTGGTACGCGGAATCCGACGCCCCCTCCCTCTCCCTCAACGGGACCTGGCGGTTCCGGCTCTCCCCCACCGCCGGCCCCGAGGGCGGCGGGGACGGCGAGGGCGGCGACGGGTTCGCCCGCGACGGCTACGACCACAGCGCGTGGGACGAGGTCACCGTCCCCGGCCACTGGGTGCTGCAAGGGCACGGCGCGCCGCAGTACACCAACACGCTGTACCCCTTCCCCGTGGACCCGCCCCGCGTCCCCGACGCGAACCCCACCGGCGACCACCTCCGCACCTTCGACCTCCCCGCCGGCTGGCCCGCGTCCGGCGGCGCCACGCTCCGCTTCGACGGCGTCGAGTCCTTCGCGCGCGTCTGGCTCAACGGCACGGAGCTGGGGTCCTTCAAGGGCTCCCGGCTCCCTCACGAGTTCGCCGTGGGCGAGCTGCTGCGCCCCGAGGGCAACGTCCTCGCCGTCCGGGTCCACCAGTGGTCCTCCGGGTCCTACCTGGAGGACCAGGACCAGTGGTGGCTGCCCGGCATCTTCCGCGACGTGACCCTCCTGCACCGCCCCGAGGGCGCGCTGGGCGACCACTTCGTCCACGCCACGTACGACCACCGCACCGGAACCGGCACCCTGCGCGTCGACTCCGGCACCCCCGGCCGCGTCACCCTCGGCGAACTCGGCGTCGACATCGCCACCGGAGAGTCCGTCACCGTCCCCGTCCAGCCCTGGACCGCCGAGACCCCCCGCCTCTACGACGCCGTCCTCGCCACCCGGGGCGGAAGGGAAGGCGGGGGCGAGCGCGTCGCCCTCCGCGTCGGGTTCCGCACCGTCGCCCTCGAAGACGGGCTCATCAAGGTCAACGGCCGCCCCCTGCTCCTCCGGGGCGTGAACCGCCACGAGTTCCACCCGGAGACCGGCCGCGCCCTGGACGCGGAGACGATGCGCGCCGACGTCCTGCTCATGAAGCGGCACAACATCAACGCCGTCCGCACCAGCCACTATCCGCCGCACCCCGCCTTCCTCGACCTCTGCGACGAGCTGGGCCTGTGGGTCGTCGACGAGTGCGACCTGGAGACCCACGGCTTCCACGCGTTCGGCTGGCGCGCCAACCCCGTCGACGACGACCGCTGGACCCCCGCGCTCCTGGACCGCGCCGCCCGCATGGTGGAGCGCGACAAGAACCACGCCTCGGTCATCATGTGGTCGCTCGGCAACGAGTGCGGCACGGGCCGCGGCCTGACCGCCATGGCCGAGTGGATCAGGTCCCGCGACGACAGCCGCCTCCTCCACTACGAGGGCGACCCCTCCTGCGCCGACACCGACGTCTACTCCCGCATGTACGCGGACCACGCCGAGGTCGAGAGCATCGGCAGGAGGGAGGACGGCGGGCCCGAGAGGCGCGCCCGGCTGCCGTTCGTCCTCTGCGAGTACGCGCACGCCATGGGCAACGGCCCCGGCGGCCTCTCCGAGTACCAGCGGCTCTTCGAGACCTACGAGCGGCTCCAGGGCGGCTTCGTCTGGGAGTGGATCGACCACGGCCTCGCCCACCCCGCGCACGAATACGCCTACGGCGGTGACTTCGGCGAGGAGGTGCACGACGGCAACTTCGTCTGCGACGGGCTCGTCCTGCCCGACCGGGCGCCCTCCCCCGGCCTGACCGAGTACAAGAAGGTGATCGAGCCGGTCCGCGTCGAGGGCGGCGGCCGCGAGGGCACCGTCCGCATCACCAACCTGTACGACTTCACCGACCTCTCGCACCTCGCCTTCACCTGGTCGTACGAGGTGGACGGCGTGAGCGTCGCCGAGGGCGTGCTGACCGTGCCGCCCCTCGGGCCCGGCGAGCAGACCGAGGTGAGACTGCCGCCCGTCCCGACGCGCGGCAGGGACGCCGAGACGCAGTGGACGGTACGGGCCGTGCTCGCCGAGGACACGGCGTGGGCGGCGCGCGGACACGTCGTCGCCTGGGCGCAGTTGCCCGTGGAGCTGGGCATGATCCAGCCGGTGCCGGGCGGTACGCCCCCGGTCCGCGACGGCCGGCGGATCACGCTCGGCCCCGCCGCCTTCGACTCCCGGGGCACGCTGCTCTCCTTCGGCGGCCTGGAGGTGCGGGACCTGCGCCTGGACGTGTGGCGGGCGCCGACCGACAACGACAACGGCATGCCGTGGCGCCCCGAGCCCTCGGTGGCCGCCCGGTGGCGCGCGATCGGCCTGGACCGCGTGCACCACCGCGTCGACGCCGTGGACCTGGGCGACGACGCCCTGACCGTACGCACCCGCGTCGCTCCGGCGGCCAGTGACCTCGGGCTGCGCGTCACGTACCGCTGGACGTCCAACGGGATCAAGCTCCGTCTCGCCGTCTCCGTGGCACCGGACGGCGACTGGCCGGTGCCGCTCCCCCGGCTCGGCGTCCGCTTCGGGCTGCCGGGGGCCGCCGGGCGCGTCCGGTGGTTCGGCGGCGGCCCCGGCGAGGCGTACCCGGACACCCGCGCCGCCTCGATGCTCGGCCGCTGGGAGTCGGACGTGGACGCCATGCAGACCCCGTACGTCCGCCCGCAGGAGAACGGTGCCCGCCCCGGCATCCGCTGGGCCGAGATCGACGGCCTCCGGATCGACACCGACCACGAGCCGTGGCTCACCGTCCGCCGCTGGACCACGGAACAGCTCGACGCCGCCGCGCACCGCCCCGACCTCGTCGCCGGCGACACGGTCTGGGTCAACCTCGACAGCGGCCTGCACGGCATCGGCACGGGGTCCTGCGGACCCGGCGTGCTCCCGGAGCATGAACTGCACGCGCGCGTGAGCGACTTCGCGTACACCTTCAGCCTGACCGGCCGGTGACCCGCAGCTCCGCCCAGACGGTCTTTCCCGGGCCGTCCGGGCGGGGCATCACCCCCCAACGGCAGGCCAGCGCCTCCACGAGCAGCAGCCCCCGCCCCCTCTCCGCCTCGGGGTCCACCACGCCCGCGACCACGGGCAGCCGTTCCGCGCGCGTGTCGGTGACCTCGACGCGCACGGTGCCGTCCACCGCCTCTGCCAGGTGGACGCGGAAGTCCCGCGCGGGCACCGTCCGCCCGTACCGGGCCGCGTTCGCCGCCAGCTCCGCCGTGATCAGCGCGAGGGTCTCGTTGACCTCGCCCGTGTAGGGGTGCCCCCAGGTGTCCATCCGGTGCGCCACGAGCCGCCGGGCGAGGCGGGCGCCCCTGGGCGTCGAGCTGAAGCACTGGGTGAACATACGTACGGTAACTGGCGCATGGGCCTTGGCTCGCACTGTCATGCGCCCACGGTTGCGGTCGCGCGCGGCGTTTGACCAGGGGTGGAGTCCGTACGTGACCCGTACGCCGACTTGGCGTACGAGTACGAGGACTGGACTGTACTGGTCACCGTCCGTGACCATGGGCGGTCTGGCGGGGTTCACCATCAGAACACCAGACACCTGGGGGTACCAGCCGTGGCCGCCGACACCATCAGCAGCGAACCCGGGCCGTGCGAGAGTCTCCGGATCTTCGGCGCGGTCCTCCAAGGCTTCCGCGAACGCGCGGACCTCACGCAGGAGGCGTTCGCCCGGCGCGTGCGGTATTCCGTCCACTTCGTGGCCTCGGTGGAGCAGGGCCGCCGGTTGCCTCCGGCGCGGTTCGTGGAGCGGGCCGAGGAGGCCCTCGACGCGTTCGGCATCCTCCAGAAGGCCGCGCACAGGGTGACCCGCCAGCCGGGCCTGGCGGCCTGGTTCCGCAAGTGGGCGAGCCTGGAGGAGCAGGCGGTCACTCTGCATACGTACGAGTGCCGGGTCGTCCCCGGCCTGTTGCAGACCGAGGCGTACGCGAAGGCCGTGAGCTGGTGCGTGCCGCCCCTGCCGACTCCCGAGGAGATGGAGGAGCGCGTGGCCGCGCGGCTCGCACGGCAGCGGCTGCTGAGCGTCGACCGGCAACCGGCCGCCTCGTTCAGCTTCATCCTGGAGCAGTCCGTCCTTGAGCGGCGCACCGGCGGTCACGAGGTGGCGCGGGAGGCCATCGACCGCCTGCTCGACTTGAACGAGCGGCACTGGAACGTGGAATTGCAGCTCATGCCGCTGCGACAGCCGACCCACTCCGGTTTAGACGGCCCCCTGCGGCTTCTGGAAGCCCAGGACCACCAGTGGTTCGCGTACTCCGAAGGCCAGCAGGCCGGACTGCTGATCTCAGACCGGAAAGACATCAGCGTGCTCCAGCAGCGATATGCCAAGCTACGCTCGCAGGCCCTCACCCCCGAGGACTCCGTAGGCCTGCTCCGGCAGATGCGAGGAGCGCTATGAGCACCGAAGAACTGGCCTGGTTCAAGAGCAGCTACAGCGGCTCGCAGGGCGACGACTGCATCGAAGTCGCCCTCGACTGGCGCAAGTCGACCTACAGCGGCGACGACAGCGGCGACTGCGTCGAGGTCGCTCAAGATTGGCGCAAGTCAACGCACAGCAGCGGCTCCAGCGGCGACTGCGTCGAGGTCGCACAGAACTGGCGCAAGTCGAGCCACAGCAGCGGCAGCGAGGGTGACTGCGTCGAGATCTGCTCTTGCCCGGCCACCATCCACGTACGAGACTCCAAGAACCCCCAGGGGCCCCAGTTGGCCCTCGACCCCCAGGCCTGGGGGGAGTTCATCAAGCACACCGTGAACCGCTGAAGCGAGCAGCATGCGAACCGCACCCGTGCGCGGGCCCTCCGCGTCGCCCGAGCCGGAGCCCGAGCCGCCGCCGGCGGGCAGGGTCGTGTCGTGGCTCGGCACCCTGGGGCCGATCGCCGTGGGGTACGGGGTGTTCCAGGCCCTGGTGGGGCTGCTGCCCGACGCCCTGTACGGCGACACCGCACGGTATTCGCTCGCCCTGGTCAGTGGTCTCGGCACCGGGCTGTGCGCCTGGCTCGCCGGAGCCCTGACGCGGGCGCGGGCGGCGGCCGGGGACGGGGCCGCGGGGACGCTCGACGGGGTCCCGGCGCAGCGGGGGTCCGGCACGGCCGCGCGGGGCGGCGGGGCGGGCCCGCTGCCGGGGCTCTCCGCGGCCACGTACGAGACGCTCGCCGCGCGGCTCACGGTCTTCGACGATCCGCTGCGGGGCCGGCTCACCGGCTGGCCGCACGCGCTGGACGAGCAGGCCGCGCCGGTACGGCCGACCGCGACCGGCACGGCGTACGGACTGCACACCGTGCTGGAACTCGGCGTGCCCGACGGCAGGCTGCGCGCGTCCGAGCTGGTCGAGACGCTCTGGCGGCTGCGGCTTCCCGACGGCGGCTGGGCGGCGCGTTCGCAGGGCGCCGTGCCGCGCCCCGAGGTGACGGCGCTGGTGCTCGGCGCGCTCGCGCGGGCGGGCGCGGACCCGCAGCGGCTCGCGGTGGAGGCGGAGCAGTGCGCGGACCGCTTCCGGCACGAGATGGAGCCCGCGGGCCTGGAGATGACGCACGTGGTGACCACCGTGCTGCGCGGGCTGCTGCGCGCGGCGCCGGGGACGGACGCCCTGCCCCGGCTGCGGGACGCGCTCGTGGACGGCGCGGTCACCGATCCGGCCCGGCAGCACCGGCGCTGCTGGGGCGCGCGGCTCGCGCCGATCGGCGGGCGCCCCGTCGTGCCGTCGCCCGTGCACACCGCGCAGGCCGTGGTCGCCCTCGACCGGACCGCGCGGGTGCTCGGCGAGGACGTGAACGCCCGTGCCACGCGGCAGGACGGCATCCGGTGGCTGCTCGCCTGCCCGGGGCCCTCGCACGACGGCTGCGAGGACCTGGAGAGCGGCCACGAGTCGGTGCGCCGCCCGCACCCGGTCGACGCCTCGCGGCACGAGGTGCTCGCCGTACGGCACTTCTCGGCGGCCTGGGTGATGCGGGCCCTGCTGACGCCCGGGGCCCGGGAGACGGCGGCCGACGAGGGCCTGGACGCGGCCTGGCACGAGATGCTGGCGGGGGCCGCGGCGGCGGTCCGCAGGCGGCAGAGCGACGGTATCTGGACGTGGGACGGTGACGATCTCGCCCACCCGCTCTGGATGACCTACCAAGGTCTTTCCGCGCTGCGGGCACATGCCGTATGGATGTATCAGCCGGGTGACTGAACCCCCGGCTCCGCGTGCTCGCGTGCGCGGTCGACGAGGGGGAGAGTCCATTGGGTGGTCGGCACGTCCACGGCGCGAGACGGCTCCTCGAAGAGGCACTCGACGAAGCCGCCGGGGACGACCTGGTGCGGGCCGCCCGCGCGGTCGTCTCCGAACTGGGTTCGGAGGAACGGCTGCTGCCCCTCGTGCGGGAGCTGGCCGACGGTGTGGGCGACCCCTCGGGCTGCGCGCTCCTGTCGTACCGCCACGTGCTCGGCTTCGACAAACTGCTCCTCATCGACGGCGGGCCGCGGCACATGCTGCGCGCCCACATCTGGCACCCCGGCCCGAACGGCCGCGAGGACATCCACAACCACCGCTCGCCGCTCGCGTCGCACGTGGTGCGGGGCGCGCTCGGCATGGAGCTGTACGAGACGGCCGACCCGGCGGCGGGCAGCGGCGTCGAGGCGTCGTACTACCGCGAGTCCCTGTCGGACGACGGGGCCGACTGGCTCCTGGAACCGGCGGGCGGCGCCCGGCTGCGGCTCGCGCTGACCATGGAGTACGCGGCGGGCAGCGGCTACGCGCTCCCGCCGTACGCCCTGCACCGGGCGTGGTGCGCCTCGGCGGGCCCGACGGTCACGCTGTTCCTGGAGACGGGGGCGGAGCGGCGCCGGTACACGGACGTGTTCACGGGGCCGGGCGCGGCGGACGCGGGCGCGATGGCGAGGAAGAAGCCGCTGGACGTACGGGACTACCTGGCGGAGCTGTCCGTACTCGCGGAACTGCTCGGCTAGACGTGCCTGTTCAGCTGAGGGCCTGGCGGACGATCTCGCGGTTGTAGTCGTCGATGTCGACCGAGTCGAAGTCGGCCGGGGCGAGCCAGCGGTAGGCCTGGTCGGGCAGGGGGAGCGTCACGTCGAGGGTGAGGGGGCGGACGAGGAAGTTGTCCTGCCAGTTCTTCACCTCGTGGCCGTGGTACACACTGAGGAAGGACGATTCGCCGACCTTGCGCATCACTTCGCCGAGGAGCCCGGTCTCCTCCTTGAGCTCCCTCAGGACGCCCTCCCGGGGGCTCTCGTCCGGCTCCAGCTTGCCGCACGGCACGCCCCACACCCGGGGGTGGAACCGCTCGGTCTCACTGCGCCGCACGAGCAGGACGCGGCCGTGGTGGGCCACGACAGCCGCCGCGAGCCGGTTGTCACCGGGATAATCCATACCTTCCAACGTAGCGGGGATCGGGGGAGGCTGACAGTCGGCGAGGGCACGTCTCGGCCATCCGGCCCCGTTCTGGCTGGTCGCGCGGGGGCGGAACGTAGACGTCCGTCGACCGATGGCCGTAAGCCGCTCACCCACATGGCGGTCGACGCGTCCGCACGGGTGACCCGGCGGCCCTCTCCCGCGCGCCGTGTCCGTTTCCTTCAAGACCCCGCGCCCGATGCCTTCCTACGCTGCGAGGCATGAACAGCACACCGATCCCGCGCTTCGACCTCATCGGCCTCGTCGTCTCCGACATGGCCGCCTCCCTCGCCTTCTACCGCAGGCTCGGCCTGCGCTTCCCCGAGGACGCCGAGAGCGCCCCGCACGTCGAGGCGCAGGTCCTCGGCGGTCTGCGCGTCGCCTTCGACACCGAGGAGTCCGTCCGCTCCTTCCACCCGGACTGGCGGCCGGGCAGCGGCGGCCGGATCGGCCTCGCCTTCCTGTGCGCCTCCCCCGAGGCCGTCGACGCCTCGTACGCGGAGCTGACGGGCGCCGGGTACGGGAGCGAGCTGAAGCCGTTCGACGCGCCCTGGGGCCAGCGGTACGCCACCGTGCTCGACCCCGACGGCAACGGCGTCGACCTCTTCGCGCCACTGGACCACATCCCCGTCCAGTAGCGCACCGAGCGTCATCCCGGTCAACTCCCGCACGTCGCGCGCGAGGTGCGCCTGGTCGGCGAAGCCCGCCTCGGCCGCCGTGCGCGCGTACGGCAGGCCGGCGCGGGCCAGCGCCAGTGCCCGCTGGAGCCGCAGCACGCGGGCGAGCGTCTTGGGCCCGTAGCCGAACGCGGCGAGGGAACGTCGGTGCAGGGTGCGGGCGTTGAACCCCACCCGCGCGGCGGTCCCGGCGACCGGCAGGCCCGCGGCCAGGGAGCGGACCACCTCGGCGACGAGCGGGTCGGGCGGCGGCGCGCCGGCGGCGCGCTCCACGGCGACGGCTTCGAGCGCGGCCACGGGGTCGCGCGCGGCCTCCACGCGCCCGGCGAGGCGCCGCACTTCGGCGGGGCCCCACAGGTCGCTCAGGTCGACCCTCCGGTCCCGCAGTTCGTGGGCGGGGACGCCGAGGAGGGCGGGGGCGGTACCGGGGTAGAAGCGGATGCCGGTGTAGCGGCCGTCGGACTCCGTGGCGCCGGGGACGTAGGCGCGGGTGTCGGGGCCCGCGACGAGGAGCCGGCCCTCCTTCCACAGGAGGTCCATGCAGCCGTCGGGGAGCACGGGGCGGACGGCGGCGCCGCCACCGCCACCGCTGCCGGGGGCCGGGGCGCGGGTCCACAGGACCGCGCCGGACAGCCGGGAGGGCCGCTCGTGGTAGAGCGCGGTGTGCTGGTCGGCCACGCCCCTCAGGTTACGCCGCCCCGCGCGCGGTGCTCGGGCGCGCCCCGGGGAGGGCGAAGCCGGGCGGGGCCCGCAGCGCACCCCCGTGGGCCGCGCACCTACTCCGGAGGAGGCTGGTCGCCGTTCTTCTTCGCGTGCGTCCGCAGGCGGGACGTCACGTCGTCCGGGGGGAGGAAGCGGGACCAGCGTTCGGGGAACTCCGAGGGCATCTCGGGGTCGTCCGGGTCCTGGTCCGCGTACGCCTCGCGCGCGGCGGCGGCGCGGGCCACGACCTCCGCGGCCTGGGCCTCCCTTATGCGGTCGTTGGCGGCGCGCGCCGCGGCCGTGGCGACGGACGGCCAGACCCGGTCGATCGCCGCGTTGACGGCGGCGCCCACCAGGACCGCGAAGGCGGACACACCGATCCAGAGCAGGACGGCGACCGGTGCCGCGAGGGAGCCGTAGATGGTGGGCCCCTCCACGGTGCTGGTGAGGTAGATGCGGAGCAGGAAGCTGCCGAGCACCCACATCGCCAGCGCGATCAGCGCGCCCGGCATGTCCTCCACCCACGGCGACCGCACCGGCACGGACACGTGGTAGAGGGTCGTCAGGAAGACGATGGAGAGCAGGACGACGACCGGCCAGTAGAGGATCTGCACGACCGTCGTGGAGCCGGGCAGGAGGTCCACCACGGCGTCGGGACCCGCCACCATCAGCGGCAGCGCGACCGAGCCGATCAGCAGCGCCACGATGAACAGGCCGAAGGCGAGGATGCGGGTCTTGACGATGCCGCGCACGCCGTCCAGGCCGTACATGACGGTGATCGTGTCGATGAAGACGTTCACCGCGCGCGAGCCCGACCAGAGGGCGAAGAGGAACCCGATGGAGATGACGTCCGGCCTGCTGATCTTGAGGACGTCGTCCAGTATCGGCTGGGCGATCTGTTTGACCCCCCGGTCGGACAGGACCGTACGCGACGCCTCAAGGATGTTGTTCTGGACGCTGGCGATGGTGTTCGCGCCCGTCCACCCGTCGACGTAGGCGAGCAGCCCGATGAGGCTCAGGAGCAGCGGCGGCACGGAGAGCAGCGTGAAGAACGCCGCCTCGGCCGCGAGCCCCAGGATGCGGTACTCGATGCACGAGTTGACGGTGTCCTTGAGCAGCAGCCAGGCGGTCCTGCGCTTGGAGACGTTGCGATACAGAGCGCGGGCCCGGTGCCAGCGCCCCGCGGGCCGCCCGGGTGTTTCTTTTGCCTGGTGCACCTCCTTACCGTAGCGGCATGGCAGCCACCACCCACACAGTGACCAACCAGGCTCCGCCCCTGGTGGGATATGACGTATTCGCGTCGGACCGGGCCCTCGTGGAGGGCGTGGAGCGGCATCTGGACCCGGCGCTCATCGACACGGCCCGCGACGAGCTGTCGCTGCTCGGCCGCAGCGCGGGTTCGGCCCAGGCGCAGGAGTGGGGGGCGCTGGCCAACGAGAACCCTCCGGTGCTCCGCACGCACGACCGGTACGGCCACCGGATCGACGAGGTCGACTTCCACCCGTCCTGGCACCGCCTGCTCGGCAAGGCCGTCGGCGCGGGCCTGACCGCCGCCTGGGCGCGGCCCGGCGGGCATGTGCGCAGGGCCGCCGGGTTCCTGGTCTGGTCGCAGACCGAGAGCGGGCACGGCTGCCCGGTCTCCATGACGCACGCGGCGGTGCCCGCGCTCCGCGCCGACCCGGCGCTCGCCGCCGAGTGGGAGCCGCGCCTGACGTCGACCGTCTACGACCAGGGCCTGCGGCCCGCGGCGCAGAAGGCGGGGGCCGTCTTCGGGATGGGCATGACGGAGAAACAGGGCGGAAGCGACGTCAGGGCCAATACGACACGCGCGCGTGCCCTGGCCGAGGACGGCACGTACGAGCTGACGGGCCACAAGTGGTTCTGCTCGGCCCCGATGTCCGACGGCTTCCTGGTGCTCGCCCAGGCCGAGCAGGGGCTGACCTGCTTCCTCGTGCCGCGCGTCCTCCAGGACGGCACGCGCAACGTCTTCGCGATCCAGCGGCTGAAGGACAAACTGGGCAACAGGTCCAACGCCTCCGGCGAGGTCGAGTTCGACGGGACGTGGGCGCGCCGGGTCGGCGAGGAGGGGCGCGGGGTGCGCACCATCATCGAGATGGTCGCGGCGACCCGGCTCGACTGCGTGATCGGCTCGTCGGCCCTGATGCGGCAGGCCGTCGTGCAGGCGGTGCACCACGCCACGTACCGGGAGGCGTTCGGCGGCAGGCTCGTCGACAAGCCGCTGATGCGCAACGTCCTGGCCGATCTGGCCCTGGAGTCGGAGGCGGCGACGACGCTGGCGATGCGCCTGGCCGCCGCGTACGACGACGGGGGCGAGCAGGAGCGGGCGTTCCTGCGCCTCGCGGTGCCCGCGGCGAAGTACTGGGTGACCAAGCGGTGTACGCCGATGGTGGGCGAGGCCCTGGAGTGCCTGGGCGGCAACGGCTACGTCGAGGAGTCGGGCATGCCCCGGCTGCTGCGCGAGGCGCCCCTGAACTCCATCTGGGAGGGCTCGGGCAACGTCCAGGCACTCGACGTGCTGCGGGCGTTGCAGCGCGAGCCGTCGGCGCTGAACGCGTTCCTGACGGAGGTCGGGGCGGCGCGCGGCGCCGACCACCGCCTGGACGGCGCGATCAAGGACCTGCTGACGGAACTCGCCGACCTGACGGGCGCGGAGGCGCGGGCCCGGCGCCTGGTGGAGCGCATGGCGCTGGTGCTCCAGGGATCGCTGCTCGTGAGGTACGCGCCCGCCGAGGTCGCCGACGCGTTCTGCGCCTCGCGGCTCGGCGGCGACTGGGGCGCGGCCTTCGGCACGCTGCCGCACACCCTGGACCTGGCATCCGTGGTGGAGCGGGCCGCGGCCCGCCCGTAGCGCGGACTGACACGGGGGTGGTGCTGCGCCGACACGGCACCACCCCCGCACTTCAGGCCCCATAGGGAGCGTGAACACCGCACGGGCGGCGTTGCGTACAGACTCGTCCGGCGGCCGGGGCCGCGCCAGGGTTGCAGGAGGTTGCAACGCGCCGCGGTACCGGAGGTTGATTCATCGTCGAACCACCACGTGGCGGCGTGATCACGGGCACGATGAGGAGATGCCCCGGCACGCCGGTCCGGTACGAAGGGACTCCGTGGTGATGAACGCCCTCTCGACGATCGACCTCGCTCGCATCTCCGCCATGGACCGCCGGCACGCCGAGCGGCTCCTGATGGGCGTGCGCGACGCCACGCTCTCCGGACGGCGTCCACTCGTCCTGCCGCGGCCCGTGATCGGCGAGTCCTGGGTGCGCATGATGAGCGGCGGCATCGACCCCGACCGCGGACTCCAGTCGAGTCCGCTGGGCGAGGAGCAGCTGGAGCAGCGCAGGCGGGCCTCGCCACTGGCGGAGGTGCTGCCGGTGATGCGGCACGCCCTGGTGTCCGTGGCGGACGCCGCGCAGCACATCATGGTGGTCAGTGACGCGGACGGGCGGGTCCTGTGGCGCGAGGGCAACGCGGCCGTGCTCCGCCGCGCGGACGCGCTCGGCTTCGCTCCCGGCGCGGACTGGAGCGAGGACGTCATGGGCACCAACGGCGTCGGCACCCCGCTGGTGGTGCGGCGGCCCGTGCAGGTGTTCTCCGCGGAGCACTTCGTGCGCAGCCAGCACGCGTGGACGTGCACCGGGGCCCCGGTGACCGATCCGCGCGACGGCAGGCTGCTCGGCGTGGTCGACGTGAGCGGCCCGCTGCGGACCATGCACCCGGCGACGCTCGCCCTGGTCGACTCGGTCGCCAAGCTCGCGGAGGCGCGGCTGCGGGAGGGCCACGAGAGGTCGCTGAACCGGCTGCGGGCGGTGGCGGCCCCCCTCCTGGCCCGCCTCGGGGGGCGGGCGCTCGCGGTGGACGTGCACGGCTGGACCGCCGCCGTCACGGGGATGCCGCCCGAGGACCGCCTGGCCCTGCCCAAGTCGCTGATGGCGGGGCGTTCCTGGCTGCCCTCGCTGGGCGTGTGCCGGGTGGAGCCGCTGCCCGGCGGCTGGCTGCTGCGCCCGGAGGTCCCGGGGGGCGAGCCGGAGCCGCCGGTGGCCGCCCGGCTCGTCCTGGACGTCAGCGGGGCCCGCCGCTGGACGGTCTCGGCGCTCGGCGGCGTCCGCGACTGGACGCACGAACTGAGCCCCCGGCACGCCGAACTGCTGTACGTCCTGTCCACGCACCCCAAGGGCCGCAGCGCCGCGGACCTGGCCCGCGACATCTTCGGCGACCCCGCCCGCACGGTGACGGTCCGCGCCGAGCTCTCGCGCGTCCGCCGGTATCTGGGCGCGCTCCTGGAACACCGCCCCTACCGCTTCTCCGAGGACGTCCGGGTCGATGTGGTCCTGCCGGACGACCCGGCCGCCCTCCTGCCGCACTCGACCGCGCCCGCCGTGCGCCGGGCACGCGGCGTGGCGGGTCCGTGAGCACCCGTGATTCGCTGGGCCCCATGAGTCTCACTGTCACCACCTGGTCGCTGGAGCAGACCTCCCCGCGCGACCTGCTGCCCGCCGCCGCACCCGAGGGCGACGTGCGCGTCGTGCGCGCGGAAGTGCCCTCGCCCGAGTTCAGCCGCTTCCTGTACGCCTCCGTCGGCGGGGACATCCGCTGGACGGACCGGCTGCCCCTGACCTACGCCGAGTGGGAGAAGCTGCTCGGCCGGCCCGGGGTGGAGACGTGGGTGGCGTACGACAGGGGCACTCCCGCCGGGTACGTCGAGCTGGCGGCGCGCGGCGAGAGCGGTGACGGGCCGGAGGGCGTCGTCGAGATCGTCTACTTCGGTCTCCTCCCCGCCTTCCGGGGCCGCGGGATCGGCGGCCACCTGCTCTCCGTGGGGGTGGCGCGCGCCTGGGACCTGGCGGAGCGGTGGCCGGGGCTCGCGCCGACCGAGCGGGTCTGGCTGCACACGTGCTCCAAGGACGGCGAGCACGCCATGGACAACTACCTGCGGCGCGGGTTCCGCCTGTTCGACACCAAGGTCGAAGAGGAGCCGGACGTGCCGAATCCGGGGCCGTGGCCCGGGGCCGCGCGGGACTGAACCAGCCGGCTCGCATGTGACCGACGACACCCTTGTCCACGATACGGGACAAGGGTGTCCACATTCTGGATAATGCTGGACTGGGCCGAAAGTCCCGTGACACGCTTCCGTCATGGATCGCACTGGAACTGCCTTGGTGAGTCGACGTCACGTCGACCTCGGCCGCATGTCCAGCGCCATGTGTCCGGCCTGCTGATCGACTCAGCACCGCCGCACTTCCGATCGCCGGTCTTCCCTGACTTTCTCCCTGCGCAGCGCCGCGCGCACTTTTCGCATGTGCCGATTTCCGCAGGTCAGAGCCGCATTCCCGCTGCCCGAAGGACGATATTTCCATGCCCGCCACGCCAGAGAAGCCCGCCCCAGCCACGCCCCGCCGCAAGGCGAGCCGTCACCGCGGCGAGGGCCAGTGGGCCGTGGGCCACTTCACGCCGCTCAATGGGAACGAGCAGTTCAAGAAGGACGACGACGGTCTCAATGTGCGGACACGCATTGAGACGGTCTACGCGAAGCGCGGCTTCGACTCCATCGACCCGAACGACCTGCGCGGGCGCATGCGTTGGTGGGGCCTCTACACCCAGCGCAAGCCCGGGATCGACGGCGGCAAGACCGCGGTCCTCGCCCCGGAGGAGCTGGACGACGAGTACTTCATGCTGCGCGTCCGCGTGGACGGCGGGCGGCTGACCACCGAGCAGCTGCGCGTCATCGGCGAGATCTCCGAGGAGTTCGCGCGCGGCACCGCCGACCTCACCGACCGGCAGAACGTCCAGTACCACTGGATTCGCATCGAGGACGTGCCCGAGATCTGGCGGCGGCTCGAAGCCGTGGGGCTCCAGACGACCGAGGCCTGCGGCGACACCCCGCGCGTCATCCTCGGCTCCCCCGTGGCGGGCGTCGCCGAGAACGAGATCATCGACGGCTCCCCCGCCATCGACGAGATCCAGCGCCGCTTCATCGGCAACCCCGAGTTCTCCAACCTGCCGCGCAAGTTCAAGACGGCGATCTCCGGCTCCCCGCAGCTCGACGTGGCGCACGAGATCAACGACGTCGCCTTCGTCGGCGTCCACCACCCCGAGCACGGCCCCGGCTTCGACCTCTGGGTCGGCGGCGGCCTCTCCACCAACCCGAAGCTCGGCGTGCGCCTGGGCGCCTGGGTGGCCCTCGACGACGTACCGGACGTGTTCGCCGGTGTCATCGGCATCTTCCGCGACTACGGCTACCGCAGGCTCAGGAACCGCGCCCGCCTGAAGTTCCTCGTCGCCGACTGGGGCCCGGAGAAGTTCCGCCAGGTCCTTGAGGACGAGTACCTGAAGCGGAAGCTCGCCGACGGACCCGCGCCCGAGCAGCCCGCGGGCGTCTGGCGCGACCACCTCGGCGTGCACCGGCAGAAGGACGGCCGCTTCTACGTGGGCTTCGCCCCGCGCGTCGGACGCGTGGACGGCGCCACCCTCACGAAGATCGCCGACGTCGCCGAGGCCCACGGCTCCGGCCGCCTGCGCACCACCGCCGAGCAGAAGATGATCGTGCTCGACGTCGAGCAGGAGCAGGTGGACTCGCTCGTCACCGCGCTCGAAGCCCTCGACCTGCGGGTCAACGCCTCGCCGTTCCGGCGCGGCACCATGGCCTGCACCGGCATCGAGTTCTGCAAGCTCGCCATCGTCGAGACCAAGGCGCGCGGCGCCTCGCTCATCGACGAACTGGAGCGCCGCGTCCCGGAGTTCGACGAGCCGATCACCATCAACCTCAACGGCTGCCCGAACGCCTGCGCCCGCATCCAGGTCGCCGACATCGGCCTCAAGGGCCAGCTGGTCCTGGACGACGACGGCAACCAGGTCGAGGGCTACCAGGTGCACCTGGGCGGCGCCCTCGGGCTCGACGCCGGGTTCGGCCGCAAGGTCCGCGGCCTGAAGGTCACCGCCGACGAGCTGCCCGACTACGTGGAGCGGCTCCTCAAGCGCTTCCAGGCCGAGCGCGAGGACGGCGAGCGGTTCGCCACGTGGGCCGCCCGCGCCGGCGAGGAGGCCCTCACGTGAGCGAGCGCGCGGCTCCCTTCCACTGCCCCTACTGCGGCGACGAGGACCTGCGCCCGAACGAGACGGGACACGGCGCGTGGGAGTGCGGGGCCTGCAACCGGGCCTTCCAGCTGAAGTTCCTCGGGCTGCTCGCCCGGGGCGTCCAGCGCACCGACGGCGGAGGGGAACAGATATGACGACCGCTCAGGCCCACGCGGCCCGTACGGACGACGAGCTGAAGGCGCTCGCCGAGCAGGCCGGACGCGACCTGGAGGACGCCTCCGCCCTGGAGATCCTGACCTGGGCCGCCGAGACCTTCGGGCCCCGGTTCTGCGTGACCTCCTCCATGGAGGACGCCGTCGTCGCCCACCTCGCCTCACGGGCCATGCCCGGCGTGGACGTCGTCTTCCTCGACACCGGCTACCACTTCCCCGAGACCATCGGCACCCGCGACGCCGTCGAGGCCGTGATGGACGTCAACGTCATCACCCTCACGCCCCGGCAGACCGTGGCCGAGCAGGACGCCGAGTACGGCCCGGAGCTGCACGGCCGCGACCCCGACCTGTGCTGCAAGCTCCGCAAGGTCCAGCCCCTCGAAGAGGGCCTGACCGGATACGCCGCCTGGGCGACCGGGCTGCGCCGCGACGAGTCGCCGACCCGCGCGAACACCCCGGTCGTCGGCTGGGACGAGAAGCGGCGGAAGGTCAAGGTCTCGCCGATCGCCCGCTGGACGCAGGACGACGTCGACGCGTACGTGAACGAGCACGGCGTCCTCACCAACCCCCTCCTGATGGACGGCTACGGCTCGGTGGGCTGCGCGCCCTGCACCCGCCGCCTGCTTGAGGGAGAGGACGCGCGGGCGGGACGCTGGTCGGGCAACGCCAAGACCGAGTGCGGTATCCACGGATGACCGCGGGACAGCAGATTCAGGAGAGTGACGTGACCGGAGCCACCGTCTGGCTCACCGGCCTGCCCAGCGCCGGCAAGACCACCATCGCGTACGAGCTGGCGGGACTGCTGCGCGCCCGGGGCCGCCGCGTCGAGGTGCTCGACGGCGACGAGATCCGCGAGTTCCTCTCGGCGGGCCTCGGCTTCAGCCGCGAGGACCGGCACACCAACGTGCAGCGCATCGGCTTCGTCGCCGAACTCCTCGCCCGCAACGGCGTCCTGACGCTCGTCCCGGTCATCGCGCCGTTCGCGGACAGCCGCGAGGCGGTGCGCAAGCGCCACCAGGCGGGCGGCACCCCGTACATCGAGGTGCACGTCGCGACGCCGGTCGACGTCTGCTCCGTACGCGATGTGAAGGGCCTGTACGCCAAGCAGGCCGCGGGCGAGATCTCCGGGCTCACCGGGGTCGACGACCCCTACGAGGAGCCCGAATCGCCCGACCTGCGCATCGAGTCGCAGGACCAGACGGTGCGGGAGTCCGCCGCGGCCCTGCACGCTCTGCTCACCGAAAGGGGTCTGGCATGACCACCGTGGCCACCGTGACCGACGAGGGCACCGACAGCCCCTACGCGCTCAGCCACCTGGACGCCCTGGAGTCCGAGGCGGTGCACATCTTCCGCGAGGTGGCGGGCGAGTTCGAGCGGCCGGTGATCCTCTTCTCCGGCGGCAAGGACTCGATCCTGATGCTGCACCTCGCGCTGAAGGCGTTCGCGCCCGCCGCCGTCCCCTTCTCGCTGCTGCACGTGGACACCGGGCACAACTTCCCCGAGGTCATCGAGTACCGCGACCGTGTGGTGGCCGAGCACGGGCTGCGGCTGCACGTCGCCTCCGTGCAGGAGTACATCGACGCGGGCAAGCTGCGCGAGCGCCCCGACGGCACCCGCAACCCGCTCCAGACCGTGCCGCTCACCGAGAAGATCCAGAGCGAGCGGTTCGACGCGGTCTTCGGCGGCGGGCGCCGCGACGAGGAGAAGGCGCGCGCCAAGGAGCGGGTGTTCTCGCTGCGCGACGAGTTCTCGCAGTGGGACCCGCGCCGCCAGCGCCCCGAGCTGTGGCAGCTCTACAACGGCCGGCACGCCCCCGGCGAGCACGTGCGCGTCTTCCCGCTCTCCAACTGGACCGAGCTGGACGTCTGGCAGTACATCGCCCGCGAGGACATCGAGCTGCCGCAGATCTACTTCGCGCACGAACGCGAGGTCTTCGCGCGGTCCGGCATGTGGCTGACCGCGGGCGACTGGGGCGGCCCGAAGGACGGCGAGACCGTCCAGAAGAGGCTGGTGCGCTACCGCACGGTCGGCGACATGTCCTGCACCGGCGCCGTCGACTCCGACGCGACGACGCTGGACGCCGTCATCGCCGAGATCGCCGCGTCCCGCCTCACCGAGCGCGGGGCGACACGGGCCGACGACAAGCTCTCCGAGGCCGCGATGGAAGACCGCAAGCGCGAGGGGTACTTCTAACCATGGGCAACACCACCGCCGTGACCGAGCAGTTCGCCGACCTGTCGGCCACGACCCTGCTGCGGTTCGCCACCGCCGGTTCCGTCGACGACGGCAAGTCCACCCTGGTGGGCCGGCTCCTGCACGACTCCAAGTCGGTCCTCACCGACCAGCTCGAAGCCGTCGAGCGCGCCTCGGCCAGCCGCGGGGCCGACGCCCCCGACCTGGCGCTGCTCACCGACGGCCTGCGCGCCGAGCGCGAGCAGGGCATCACCATCGACGTGGCCTACCGCTACTTCGCGACCCCCAGGCGCCGTTTCATCCTCGCCGACACCCCGGGGCACGTGCAGTACACGCGGAACATGGTCACCGGCGCCTCGACGGCCGACCTCGCCGTGGTCCTCGTCGACGCCCGCAACGGCGTCATCGAGCAGACCCGCAGGCACGCCGCGGTCGCCGCGCTCCTGCGCGTCCCGCACGTCGTGCTCGCCGTGAACAAGATGGACCTGGTCGCCTACGACGAGAAGGTCTTCGCCCGGATCGCCGAGGAGTTCACCGCGTACGCCGGAGAGCTGGGCGTCCCGGAAATCACCGCCATCCCGATCTCCGCGCTGGCCGGTGACAATGTCGTCGAGCCGTCCTCCCACATGGACTGGTACGGCGGCCCGACCGTCCTCGAACACCTGGAGACGGTCCCGGTCAGCCACGACCTGGCGAGCTGCCACGCCCGGCTCCCCGTGCAGTACGTGATCCGCCCGCAGACCGCCGAGCACCCCGACTACCGCGGCTACGCGGGCCAGATCGCGGCCGGCACCTTCCGCGTGGGCGAGTCGGTGACGGTCCTGCCGTCGGGCCGCAGCTCGAAGATCGCCGGGATCGACCTGCTCGGCAAGCCGGTGGACGTGGCGTGGACGCCGCAGTCCATCACGCTGCTCCTGGAGGACGACATCGACATCGCGCGCGGCGACCTGATCGTGCCGAGCGCGGACGTGCCGCCGTCCACGCAGGACATCGGGGCCACCGTCTGCCACGTCGCGGACGCGCCGCTGAGCGTCGGCCAGCGGGTGCTGCTCAAGCACACCACCCGCACGGTCAAGGCGATCGTCAAGGAGATCCCCTCCCGGCTCACCCTCGACGACCTCTCCCAGCACCCGGACCCCGGCCGACTGGTCGCCAACGACATCGGGCGCGTCCTGGTGCGCACCGCCGAGCCGCTCGCGCTCGACGCGTACGCGGACTCGCGGCGCACCGGATCGTTCCTGCTGATCGACCCCGCGGACGGCACGACGCTCGCGGCCGGCATGGCGGGCACCGCCTTCGCCGCGCCCGACTCCACCGGGGCCGGGGTGTCCGCCGCGGACCCGGCGGACGACGAGGGCTGGGACTTCTGACCATGCCTCACGTCGACGTGTTCGCGACGTTCGCGAAGGAGGGCGGCCGCATCGGCAGCGGCGCCCCCGGCGGAGGGTCCCCCCGAACGGAGTTCGGGGGAGGCCAGGGGGGCGTGGCCCGATGTGCGCGATGACGTACGCGCACCGCTCGCGCGCCCACCGCACCGCCCTGCGAAGACAGATACCGCCGAGATCCCCGGCCGCGCCCTGACGGCGTGAGCGCCGGGCCGACGAGAGGAACCCCTCCCGTGCCAGCCCGCCCCATCCCCCACGCCGCAGGACACCGCCGCGCCACGGGCCACCGCACCCGCGCCGCCCTCGCCGCCCTGCCCCTGCTCGCCCTCGCCCTGACCGCCTGCGGCTACGGCTCGCAGACGGACGAGGGGGGCGGCCCGGCGAAGATAGCCGCGGGCGCGAAGAAGATCGAAGGACTGGACAGCGTGCGGATCGGGTACTTCCCGAACCTCACCCACGCCACCGCACTCGTCGGCAACCGCGAAGGCGTCCTCCAGAAGGAGCTGGGCGGCACCGAGGCGAAGTACTCCCAGTTCAACGCCGGTCCCTCGGAGATCGAGGCGCTGAACGCGGGCTCGATCGACATCGGCTGGATCGGCCCCTCGCCGGCCATCAACGGCTACACCAAGTCGCGGGGCGAGAACCTGCGCATCATCGGCGGCTCCGCATCCGGCGGCGTGAAGCTCGTGGTGAACCCCGAGAAGATCAAGACCGAGAGTGACGTCAGGGGCAAGAAGATCGCGACGCCGCAGCTCGGCAACACCCAGGACGTGGCCTTCCTCCACTGGATCGCGGAGAAGGGCTGGAAGGTCGACGCGCAGAGCGGCAAGGGCGACGTCTCCGTGGTCCGTACGGACAACAAGATCACCCCGGATGCCTACAAGTCGGGCTCGATCGACGGCGCCTGGGTGCCCGAGCCGACCGCCTCCAAGCTGGTCGCCGAGGGCGGCAAGGTCCTCGTCGACGAGGCCGACCTGTGGCCGGACAAGAAGTTCGTGATCACGAACATCATCGTGCGGCAGGAGTTCCTGGAGAAGCACCCGAAGGTCGTCGAAGCCGTCCTGCGCGGCTCGGTGAAGACCAACGCCTTCATCCAGGAGAACCCGGCCAAGGCCAAGGCCGCCGCCAACGCCCAGCTCAAGGCGGACTCCGGCAAGGCGCTGCCCCCCGAGGTGCTCGACCCGGCCTGGAAGTCCATCCGGGCCACCGACGACCCGCTGGCCGCCACGCTCGACGCCGAGGCGGACCACGCGGTCGACGCGGGGCTCCTGGAGAAGCCCGACCTCAAGGGCATCTACGACCTCGGTCCGCTGAACAAGGTCCTCAAGGCCGCGGGTGAGTCCCCGGTCGACGACGCCGGCCTCGGCGTCGAGTAAGCACCGAAGACGACCGGTTCCCTCGATTCCCTGGAGGTGACGACCATGGCGACCACCCTCGCCACGGCCGCGGATGACACCCGCACCGCGGCCACCCACGCCGCCCGCATCGAGCACGTCTCCAAGCGGTTCGACGGGCCCGCGGGGCCCCAGCTCGTCCTCGACGACATCACCCTCGATGTCGCGCCCGGCGAGTTCGTGACCCTGCTCGGCGCCTCGGGCTGCGGCAAGTCGACGCTGCTCAACCTCGTGGCCGGGCTCGACAGGCCCTCGGCAGGGGCCATCACGACCGACGGCCGCCCGGCCCTGATGTTCCAGGAGCACGCCCTCTTCCCGTGGCTGACCGCGGGCAAGAACATCGAGCTGGCCCTGAAGCTGCGCGGCGTTCCGAAGGCGGAGCGCCGCCCGCGCGCCGACGAACTGCTCGAACTCGTCCGCCTGCAGGGGGCGTACGGCAAGCGGGTGCACGAGCTGTCCGGCGGCATGCGCCAGCGCGTGGCCCTGGCCCGCGCGCTCGCCCAGGACAGCCGGCTGCTGCTCATGGACGAGCCGTTCGCCGCCCTCGACGCCATCACGCGCGACGTGCTGCACGACGAGCTGACCCGTGTCTGGCGCGAGACGAACGTCTCCGTCCTCTTCGTCACGCACAACGTCCGCGAGGCCGTGCGCCTCGCCCAGCGCGTCGTGCTCCTCTCGTCGCGCCCCGGCCGGGTGGCGCACGAGTGGCGGGTCGACATCCCCCACCCGCGCCGCATCGAGGACTCCGCCGTGGCGGAACTCTCGCTGGAGATCACCGAACAACTGCGTGGGGAGATCCGCCGCCATGGCCAGCACTGAGACGACCGGCCTCGCCAAGACGACCGGCGTCACCAAGACCGCCGGCGACGGCCAGGACCTCGCGGGTCTTGAGGCGGGGCTCGACGCCCTGGAGTCCCAGGCGGGCCCGGCCCGCACCCCGGTGCGCCAGGTCCTCGTACAGAAGGTGCTGCCGCCGCTCTCCGCGGTCCTGCTCGTCCTGGTGGTCTGGCAGGCGCTGGTCTCCTTCGAGATCGTGGACGACCCGAGCAAGCTGCCCGCGCCCTCCGCGGTCTGGGACGAGGTCCACGCGGCCTGGCTCCGGGGCACGCTCCTCGACTACATCTGGACGTCCGTCTCGCGCGGTCTCCTCGGCTTCCTGCTCGCCCTCGTGATCGGCACACCGCTCGGTCTGATCGTGGCCAGGGTGCGGTTCGTCAGGGCGGCCATCGGCCCGATCCTCTCCGGCCTCCAGTCGCTGCCCTCGGTGGCGTGGGTGCCGCCCGCCGTGCTCTGGCTGGGCCTGGAGAACAGCATGATGTACGCGGTCATCCTGCTCGGCGCCGTCCCCTCGATCGCCAACGGCCTGGTCTCCGGCGTCGACCAGGTGCCCCCGCTGTTCCTGCGCGCGGGCCGCACGCTCGGCGCGAAGGGACTGCGGCACACCTGGCACATCGTGCTCCCCGCCGCGCTGCCCGGCTATCTCGCGGGCCTCAAGCAGGGCTGGGCGTTCTCCTGGCGTTCGCTGATGGCCGCCGAGATCATCGCGTCGTCGCCCGAGCTCGGCGTCGGCCTCGGCCAGCTCCTGGAGAACGGCCGCAACGCCAGCTCGATGCCCATGATCTTCCTGGCCATCCTGCTCATCCTCATCGTCGGCATCGCCATCGACCTGCTCATCTTCAGTCCCCTTGAGCGGCGGGTCCTGCGCGGTCGCGGCCTCCTGGTGAAGAGCTGACATGCACCGGCCCGTGCTGCTCGTCATCGCCCACGGCAGCCGCGACCCGCGGCACGCCGAAACCGTCCACGCGCTGGTGCGCCGGGTGCGGTCGCTGCGCCCGGGGCTACGGGTGGAGACGGCGTTCCTCGACTTCGACGCGGCCACGGTCCCCCGCGTCCTGGAACGCCTGGCGGCCGAGGGCGTGCGCGACGTCGTGGCGCTCCCGCTGCTGCTGACGCGCGCCTTCCACGCCAAGGCCGACATCCCGGCCGTCCTGCGCGGGGCCCCGGCCTGCCTGCGCATCCGCACGGCGGCGGTCCTCGGCCCGTCCCCGCTGCTGATGGCCGCACTGGAGCTGCGACTCCACGAGGCGGGGCTCGACCCCGCCGACAAGTCCTCGACCGGGGTCGTGCTGGCCTCGGCGGGGTCCTCCGACCCGGAGGCGATCGCAGTGATCGCTGACATCGCGCGGGAGTGGCGGCACACCGGTTGGTGCGCCGTGCGGCCTGCGTTCGCCTCCGCTCCCCTGCCGCGCACGGAGGACGCCGTGCGCGCGCTGCGGGCCGAGCCGGGGGTGCGGCGGGTGGCCGTCGCCCCGTACGTCATCGCCCCCGGTTTCCTGCCGGACCGCATCGCGCGCGGCGCCGCGGACGCGGACGTCCTCGCGGACGTCCTCGGCCCCGCGCCGACGGTGGCCCGGCTGCTCGTGCGGCGCTATGACGAGGCGCATCTTTCCGGCACCGGCCCGGCGGCTCCTCTGGCGCGGACACCCGCACTGGCCTAGCTTGTGGATTCATGACCCCGAGCCGATCCCGCACGCTGTGGCTGCGGACCGAACCCCTGCACGCGGTGATCTACTTCGAGGAGCACTGCCGCGGCCTCGGCCGCGCCGTGGGTCTCAAGGGCTTCTGGATGGGGTACTTCGCCGGCCGCACCGCCCCGATGGGCCGGGTGGGGCCCGGCGTCGCCGCCGCGGCCCTCGGGGTCTTCGCGCCCGGCATGGTCGAGCGTGCCCTGCCGTCGGCCTGGGAGTACGTGTCGCCGGACCGCGTCGTCGAGGAGCGGGCCCGGCACGCGGCGCGGGCGCTGCGGCACCTCGTGCCCGACGTCGAGAGGCTGGCGGCCACGGTCAACGCGCCCCTGGCCGCCGCCGTCGCGGACGCGCCGCCGCTCGCCCGCCCCCTGTTCGCCGCCAACCGCGCCCTCGCCGACCGCGCCGACCCGGTCGAGGAGCTCTGGCAACTGGCGACCTGCGTACGGGAGTTCCGCGGCGACGCCCATGTGGCGGTCCTCGCCGACCACGGCCTGGACGCCCGCGAGGCGCTGGCGCTCGCCGCCGTCACCGGCCGGGTGGACGCGGGCGGCATCCGGCAGGCCAGGGGCTGGTCCGAGGAGGAGTGGGCGGCCTCCGTGGACCGGCTGCGGGGCCGGGGCCTGATCGACGGCTCGGGCCGGGTCACCGACCGCGGGCTCACGGAGCGCGAGCAGGTGGAGGACGACACGGACCGCCTCTCGGGGCACCTCCTGCGTCCCCTCACGAGGACGACGACGGACGCCCTGCTGGCCGCCCTGCTCCCGGCCGCCCGCTCCGTCCTCGACTCCGGCATCCTCCCCTTCCCCAACCCCATCGGCCTGCCGCGCGCGTCGGGCTAGCGGGCCCGCGGGCCGACCGGAAACGGCCCGCCGTGGCCGGTCGAAATCCCTTGCTCCCCGGACCCGGGCCCCCTAGCGTCTCGCGGATGACACCCGAACTGCGGTCCGAACGCCTGACGCTCACCGCCTACGTCGCCTCCGACGAGACGCACTTCGTGGCGCTGTTCCAGGACGAGGCGGTGGGCCGCTGGTTCGGTGAGGGCGTGCAGAGCGCCGCCGAGGACCGCGCGCTCTTCGGCCGGATATTCAGCCTCGTCTACGCCGAGGAGCGCTTCCCGGTCTGGGCCGTGCGGTACGAGGGCCGCTACGTCGGCCACGCCGAGATCAAGCCCTCCCCCGAGAGCTGGCTCGACGGCCACGAGATCGTGTACGGCCTGACCAGGGAGAGCTGGGGCCTCGGGCTCGGCACCGAACTGGCGCGGCTGCTCACCTCGTACGGCCACGAGACGCTGGGGCTCGCCGAGGTGCACGCGACCGTGGACGCGGAGAACACCGCCTCGCTCGCCGTCCTCAAGCGCCTCGGCTACACCCAGGGCCGCGAGGTCACCGAGGACAACGGCAGGACCACCCTGCTCCTCACCTCGCGTCAGCCGCTCTGAGCGGAGTCGAAGGGCGTCCCCTGGTGGAACCAGAGCCGCCAGCCGTCGTCCGTGCGCCGCCACAGCGAGCTGCGGTGGGCCCTGTGGCCGTTGCGGTCCGTGTCGAAGGTCAGGTGCACCAGGTCGTCGGCGAGCTGTACGCCCCGCATGCCGGACGTGGTGGTGGGGCTGGTGCCCGGATCGGGACGGGCCGTGAGGACGCCCACGATCGACGCCCGGTCCCAGCGCTTCCCCGACGCCCCGATCTCGGTGAACTCCGGGTGCAGCAGGGCCCCGAACAGCTCGGGCGACGCGCGTACCTCGGGGTCGAGGAGGTGCAGTTCGCCGTCGATGGCGGCGTCGACGGCGGGGTTGCGCTCAGTCACGGGTCATCTCCACGAGCCGGGTGACGGTGTTCCAGTTGCGGGTGGTGGCGACGAGGCCCCTCGTCACGCCGGGTCTCGCGAGCCGCTCGGCGAGCCTGGAGCGGCCGAGGCCGTCGGGCGCGTAGAGATAGAGGGCGCGGTCGCCGAGCCCGAAGTCCTCGGGCGCGTACGCCGGCCGGTCGACGGCGGCGAACCTGTCCGCGTCGACCGGCGCGGAGAAGTAGGTGACGTGGAGCTGCTTGGGCGCCAGTCCGGCGGCCGGGAAGGGGCAGGCGTCGGCCACCGCCCGCAGATAGGCGCCGTCGCGCACCAGGACGTCCGCGGCGAAGCCGAAGTGCTCCTCGACGGCCGTCCGCAGCCCGGCGGCGAGCGAGTCCTCGTCGTCCCCGGCCGCCGTGAACACGGCGTTGCCGCTCTGCAGGTACGTCCGTACTCCGCCGTGCCCGAGCCCCTCGATGAGCGTGCGCAGCTCGGCCATCGGCACCTTCTTGTGGCCGCTCACGTTGATGCCGCGCAGGAGTGCCGCGTATGTCTTGGTCACCATGCGCACACGATAGACACGCGGCGGGGAGGGCGCCCGCACGGCGGAGCGGTCGCCGTGCCCCGTGGGGGTGGGCCACGCGCTGGCCTCCGAAGAGAGCGGCCGCAGCGTCGGCATCCTCGCCGACCTTCAAGGCCCGAAGATCCGCCTCGGCCGCTTCCACGAAGGCCC
>NZ_JBFAHX010000043.1:0-56769 GCF_040654435.1 Streptomyces sp. NPDC050703 | reverse complement strand
CGCCCGGAGGGCGGGTCCGGCGGCGTCTGGTGCGTGCGATCGCAAGGCGGAGGGTCGCCCCGATACTGGTGGTATCGGGGTGATCCCGACAACGCCGCGAGTGTGCGTGCCAGGCGTCGCCGGACAGGCGGGACTTTCGCAACACGCCCCAGGTCCCATGAGCCGTCCGCCGCCGCACGGGTACCGGCTTCCGCCGCCGTCACCGCCGCAGCAGCGTCACCACCGCCGCCCCGCCGAGCCCGATGTTGTGGGCGAGGCCGACCCGGGCGTCCGGCACCTGCCGGGCGCCCGCCTCGCCGCGGAGCTGCCCGACCAGTTCGGCGACCTGCGCGAGGCCCGTGGCGCCGAGCGGGTGGCCCTTGGAGATGAGGCCGCCCGAGGGGTTCACGACCCAGCGTCCGCCGTACGTCGTCGCGCCGCCCTCGACGAGCTTCCCCGACTCCCCGGCCGCGCACATGCCGAGCGCCTCGTAGGTGAGGAGCTCGTTGACGGAGAAGCAGTCGTGCAGCTCGATGACGTCCACGTCCTCGATGCCGAGCCCGGAGCTCTCGTACACCCGGCGGGCCGCCTCCCGTGACATCGGCTGTCCGACGACGTCGATGCACGATCCCGAGGCGAAGGACTCCGCGGTGTCGGTGGTCATGGCCTGCGCGGCGATCTCCACGGCCCGGCCGGCGAGGCCGTGCCGCCGGACGAACCGCTCGGAGACGACGACGGCCGCGGCCGAACCGTCCGACGTCGGCGAGCACTGGAGCTTGGTGAGCGGCCGGTGCACGGTCCGCGCGGCCAGGACCTCGTCGACGGTGTACTCGTCCCGGAACTGCGCGTACGGGTTGGCCGCCGAGTGCCGGTGGTTCTTGGCGCCGACGGCCGCGAGCTGCGCCTCGGTCGTGCCGTACCGCTCCATGTGCTCGCGGGCCGCGTTCCCGAAGATCTGCGCGGTCGGCGGGGTCGCCCCGAAGCCGTGCCGGGCGGCCATGACGCCGTAGTGGCGGGCCACGGGGGAGGCGGCGAGGTCTCCCCCGCCGCTGCCGCCGCCCAGGGCGCCGCGCGTCATCTTCTCGAAGCCGAGCGCGAGCACGCAGTCGTTGAGGCCGCCCTCGACGAACTGCCGCGCCAGCATCAGCGCGGTCGCCCCGGTCGCGCAGTTGTTGTCGACGTTGTAGACGGGGACGCCGGTCAGGCCCAGTTCGTAGACGGCGCGCTGCCCGGCCGTCGACGGCTGGAGGCAGTGGCCGACGGGAACCTGCTCGACCTGGTCGTACGAGATACCGGCGTCCGCGAGGGCCGCGGTGCCCGCCTCCTTCGCCATGTCCCAGTACTGCCGGTCGTGCGTCTCGGGCTTCTCGAACTTCGTCATGCCGACTCCGACGACGTAGCTCTTCATGAGGCACGTACTCCTTCGGTCGCGGGGGACGTCGAGGAACCGCCCCGCCTCGCCGGTGACAGCTGCCGGGGCGGGCGCCAGAGTAGAACACGTTTCAATCTGACGGAAGGTCAGGTGCGGGAGGGGCGGGGGCGGGCGCGGTGATGCCCCGGTCAACAAAGGGTCAAGAGTTCGCCTCGTACGACGCCTGTCGGAATAGTCGCCCGAGGTGACAAGTTCGAGCTACACGTAACTACCGCCCCCCGCTCCACCTCGCGCCCTTCGGAGGCCCCACGCAATGTCGATGACGACGGCCCAACCACGCGGCACCCGCGGAGTCGTCCCCGTACTCGCCTTCTCCGGCATCGTCGTCGCGGTGATGCAGACCCTGCTCGTGCCGGTCATCAAGGACCTGCCGGCCCTGCTGGACACCGCGCCGTCGAACGCCACCTGGGTCATGACCTCGACCTTGCTCGCGGGCGCCGTCGCCACGCCGATCATGGGCCGTCTCGGCGATCTCTTCGGCAAGCGGAAGATGCTGCTCTCCAGCCTCGCCGTGATGGTCGTCGGCTCGCTGGTCTGCGGTTTCACCGACGACCTGCTGATCATGATCGTGGGCCGCGCCCTCCAGGGCTTCGCCATGGGCGCCATTCCGCTCGGCATCGGCCTGATGCGGGACGAGCTGCCCCGCGAGAAGCTCGGCTCGGCGATGGCCCTGATGAGCTCCTCCATCGGCGTCGGCGGCGGTCTCGCGCTGCCGCTCGCCGCGCTCACCGCGCAGCACGCCGACTGGCACGCCCTGTTCTTCGGCTCCGCGGGCCTCGGCGTCCTCTCGATGCTGCTGACCGTGGCCTTCGTCCCGGAGAGCCCCATGCGCGCGGAGGGCACCTTCGACGTGCTCGGCGCGCTCGGCCTCTCCGCGGGGCTCGTGCTGTTCCTGCTGCCGATCACCAAGGGCAGTGACTGGGGCTGGTCGTCGGGGACCACGCTGGGCCTCTTCACCGCCGCCGCCGTCGTGCTCGTCCTGTGGGGCGTGATGGAGCTGCGCGTGAAGGCGCCGCTGGTGGACCTGCGCACCACGGCCCGCCGCGCGGTGCTCTTCACCAACCTCGCCTCGATCATGGTCGGCGTCGCCTTCTACGCCGTCTCGCTCGTCCTGCCCCAGCTCCTCCAGCTCCCCACGGCGACCGGCTACGGCCTCGGCCAGTCGATGGTCGTCGCGGGCCTGTGCGTGATGCCGCTCGGCCTGACGATGATGTTCACGGCCCCCGTCTACGCCCGCCTGTCCGCGAAGTACGGCCCGAAGACCACCCTGATCCTCGGCATGCTGATCATCGCGGTCGGCTACGGCGCCGGTCTCGGCCTGATGAGCGCCGCCTGGCAGACCATCGTCATCGCCGTCGTCCTCGGCGCGGGCATCGGCCTCGCCTACTCCTCGCTGCCCGCGCTCATCATCGGCTCGGTCGACGCCTCCGAGACGGGCGCGGCCAACGGCCTGAACACCCTGATGCGCTCGATCGGCACCTCCGTCTCCAGCGCCGTGATCGGCATGGTCCTCGCCAACACCGCCGACCACGTCGGCGGCGTCGCCGTGCCGACCATGCACGGCTTCCGGGTCTCGTTCCTCATCGCCACCGGCGCGGTCGTCATCGGCCTGGCCTTCGCCCTGCTGCTGCCCTCCGCGCGCCGCCCCGCCACGACGCAGCTGCGGGCGAGCAGCGAGGAGGACGCCAACCTGGAGCGCGCGACCAGGGCCCTGGCCGGCTTCCACGGCCGGGTGCACGGCGCGGACGGCGCGCCGCTGGCCCGCGCCAAGGTCACGCTGATCGACCGCCGCGGCAAGCAGGCGGGCGCCGCCCTCACCGACACCGACGGCCGCTACGCCCTCGACGTGCCCGGCGACGGCTCCTACGTCCTCGCCGCCACCGCTTCGGGACACGCGCCGCACGCCTCGGCCGCCGCACACCCGGGCGGCGAACGCCCCGTACGGGTCGACCTGGCCCTCGCGGGCTCGTCCGACGACAGCGACGTACCGGCCTGACCGCCGCGCCTTCCGCGCACCCCCGTCACCCCGGTGGCGGGGGCGCCGTGCATCATGGGGCGCCCGACACCCCGTACGACCTGGAGGAAGCCCCATGGCCGACGTGCCTGACCCGGCCGGGACGGCCGCCGTGCCCGAGCCGGAGATCCTCGCCGCCTTCGAGGCCGCCAAGGGCTTCATGCCCCGCACCGAGGGGCTCGCGCTGTACGCGGCGGCGACGGAGGCCGCCGCGCTCGGCCTGCCGCTCCTGGAAGTCGGCACCTACTGCGGACGCTCCACGATCCTGCTCGCCGACGCCGCCCGCCGGGCGGGGACGACCGCGATCACCGTGGACCACCACCGCGGCAGTGAGGAGCAGCAGCCGGGCTGGGAGTACCACGACCCCGAGACGGTGGACCCCGAGGTCGGCCTGATGGACACGCTGCCCACGTTCCGCCGGACCCTGCGCGGGGCGGGCCTGGAGGATCACGTGATCGCCGTGGTGGGCCGCTCGCCGCAGGTGGCGAAGGTCTGGGGCGGCGCGCTCGGCCTGGTCTTCATCGACGGGGGCCACACCGACGAGCACGCCACGGCCGACTACGAGGGCTGGGCGCCGCACGTGGCCGAGGGCGGACTGCTCGTCATCCACGACGTCTTCCCCGACCCGGTCGACATCATGACCGGGCAGGCTCCCTACCGCGTGTATCTCAGGGCCCTGGAGTCCGGGGCGTTCACCGAGGTCGCGGGGGTCGACTCGCTGCGCGTGCTGCGGCGAACGGGAGCGGGGACCCGACCGCGCGGATAGGCTCGCCCTCGTGTCGTACGTAGGTCCGGAATTCGATCCCACCCCGCCCCCCAAGCGCGGCGTCGGCCGCCCGCTCACCGTGGCGGTGGCCGCCCTTGTGCCCACCTGCCTGGCCGGGTGGCTCGTCTACCAGGCGACGAGCGGCCCCGGTGGCGATGACCCGGCGCGGTCGCTGCCCGCGTCACCGAGCGCGTCCACCGGGCAGAGCGCCCCCTCCGAGCCCGGCTCGGCCAAGCCCTCGGCGTCCGGCAAGGACGGCAAGGACGGCAGAGATGACAAGGGCGACGAGAAGGACGGGGAGGGCAGGGGCGACGGCGACGATTCGACCACGGAGCCGCCCGCGCGCCGCCCCGCCGCGAACGGCCCCCTCAAGGGCAAGACGGTCGTCATCGACCCCGGCCACAACCCCGGCAACTTCCGTCACACGACGGAGATCAACCGCAAGGTGGACATCGGGACGAACAGCAAGGAGTGCGACACCACCGGCACGTCGACCAACGACGGTTACACGGAGGCCGAGTTCACCCTGGACCTCGCCCACCGGCTGCGGGCCCTGCTCGAAAAGCAGGGCGCCACGGTGAAGTTGACGCAGGACGGCGACCGGCCCTGGGGGCCCTGCGTCGACGAGCGCGCCAGGATCGGCAACAAGGCCGGGGCCGACGCCGTGGTCTCCCTGCACGCCGACGGCTCGGGAGCGGGCAACCGCGGCTACCACGTGATCATGCCGGGCAAGGTGAGGTCGGGTGCGGCCGACACCTCCGCGATCGTGATCCCCTCCAAGGAGTTGGGCGAGCGCATCGCCGGAAAGTTCGTCGAGGTGACGGGCAGCGCCCCCTCCAACTACATCGGCGACGGCACGGGACTCGACACCCGCACGGACCTCGGCGGCCTCAACCTCTCCACCGTCCCCAAGGTCTTCGTCGAGTGCGGCAACATGCGGGACGCGAAGGACTCGGCGCTCCTCAAGAGCGGCGCATGGCGGCAGAAGGCGGCGCGGGGCATCTCCGAGGGGATCGAGGGATTCCTGCGGGGGTGATGCGTGAACGTCTTCCTTCTGTAATGTGGACGTCTTTATCCCGAGCAGACACCCCACACGTCCGGACGATATTGTCCCTCCTACGATGAGGGGCCACCCCCGCGCTTCGCGCCCCGCGACACGACCGCGAACACGGCGACAGCGACGCCTCCACTGACGAGACGACTGACGAAGGACCTGAAGTGAATTTCCGCTCCCTCACTCGAGGCGACGGCGTGGTGATCGGAGCAGCGGTGTTGCTCTTCATCGCGTCGTTCCTCGACACCCTTGACGTCGACGGCGTCGACAGCGACAAGCTGCCGAACGCCTGGGAAAACGGCAACCTCCTGCTCAGCGTGTACCTGCTCGGCATCATCGCCGCCGTGCTCGTCGTCGTGGGCCGCGCGCTGCCGCAGCAGCGCAAGGTCGCGGGCCTGGACCTCGGTCAGGTCGGTGTCGCCTTCGCCATCGCCTCCGCCTGGAGCGCGCTCGGCGCGATCTTCGACGCCGACCAGTCGTTCGGCTTCGTGTTCAACAGCGAGTTCGGCGGCGGTTCGGACAAGATCGACGCCGGCGTCGGCCTCATCCTCGGCCTGATCGGCGCGCTGGTCCTGGCCGCCGGCGCGATCGCCGGTCTGGTCGTCCCCGCCCTCAAGGCCCCCCTCATGGGCGCCCCCCGTCCGGCCGCCCCCGGCCCCTACGGCGGTCAGCCGCAGGGTGGCTACGGCTACCCGGGCGCCGGCGCGGGCCAGCCGCAGCCGGGCTCGCCCTACGGCGCCCAGCCGGGCCAGCCGCAGGGCGGCCAGTCCTTCGGCGGGCAGCCGCAGCCGCAGGCCGGGCAGACCCCGCCGCCCGCGCAGGCACAGCCCGCGGGGGACTTCTCGCCGTTCTGGTTCGCCGTGCCGGTGCCGCGTCCGCTGTACGCGGAGGACGGCTCGCCCACGCCGATCGCCGAACTGGCCCCCGGCACCTGGTACCTCGCCGTCGAGCAGCGCGGCCCCGGCCTGGTGGCCCAGACGCAGGACGGCCGCCGCGGCGTCCTCCAGGACACCACGGGCATCCAGCGCGGCTGATCCGCGCCCGGCGGTCCCGCGGCCCCTCGCCCTTCCGGGCGGGGGGCCGTTGTCGTACAGTCGGCCCGGCCAGTGGCTGACGCCCCGTCAGGCACGCTCCGGCGACCGGGAGGGCGTATGCGGCTCGGGCTCGCACTCGGCTACTGGGGGCGCGGCCCCGACCCCGGCCACCTCGCCCTCGCCCAGGAGGCCGAGCGGCTCGGCTACGACTCGGTGTGGACCGCCGAGGCCTGGGGCTCGGACGCCTTCACACCGCTGACCTGGATCGCCGCCCACACCTCACGCATCAGGCTCGGCACCGCCGTCGCGCAGATGGCGGCCCGCTCCCCCACCGCCACCGCCATGCACGCGCTCACCCTCGACCACCTCTCCGGCGGGCGGATGATGCTCGGCCTCGGCCTCTCGGGGCCGCAGGTCGTGGAGGGCTGGTACGGGCGGCCCTTCCCGACGTCGCCGCTCACCGCGACCCGGGAGTACGTCGAGGTCATACGGCAGGTCCTGCGCCGCGAGGGCCCGGTGGAGGTGCGGGGCCGCTTCCATCCGCATCCCTACGCGGGTGACGACGGCACCGGTCTCGGCAAGCCGCTCAAGCCGATCACCCATCCGCTCCGGGCCGGCCTGCCGGTCCTGCTCGGCGCGGAGGGGCCGAGGAACGTCGAGCAGACGACGCGGATCGCGGACGGCTGGCTGCCGCTGTACTGGTCGCCGCTGCGCACGGACGTGTACGGGGCCTCCCTCGCCGGGCTGCGGGAGGGTTTCACCGTCGCCCCGATGGCCCGCGCGAGGATCTGCGACGACGTCGCCGAAGGGCTGCTCCCCGTCAAGGCGATGCTGGGCTTCTACATCGGCGGCATGGGGCACGCCGCCCGCAACTTCCACGCCGATCTCATGGCGCGCATGGGGTACGAGGAAGAGGCGCGGCGCGTCCAGGAGCTGTTCCTGGCGGGCCGCAGGGAGGAGGCCGTCCTCGCCGTGCCGGACGCCTTCGCCGACGATGTCTCCCTGGTCGGTCCGCGCGCGCGGGTCGCCGAGCGCCTCGCCGCGTGGCGCGAGGGGCCGGTCACCGACCTGCTGGTCCTCGCCCCCGACCCGCACACCCTGCGCGTCCTCGCCGAGCTGAACTCCTGAGAGCGCCCGGTCAGCCGTTGCCGAGTTCGCCGGCGGACGGCACCTTGTCCTTGACCTCGGCCCCGGCGTCCTTGCCCGCGCCCTTCACGGAGTTGATGATGCCGTCGAAGTCCTTCACGATCGAGTCCGTCGAGTCCCCCTTGCGGAGCTTGGACGGCAGGTCCTTCAGCTTCTCGATGCCCTCGGACAGCGGCGCCACGGCCTTGGAGAGGGCCGGGTCGCCCTTGGCGTTCTTCGTCGCGGCCTTCAGCCTGTTGTACGTGAACGCGCCCGCGAGGCCCGCCTTGATGAGGGCGAACTTGCGGCCGTCGGCGCCCTTCTTGAACTTGCCCGCGCGCCACGGCTTCACGATCCACTGGTAGGTGGCCCCGGCGGCGAGCCCCGCGTTGGCGACGAAGCGGGTCTTGGCGAACTTCTGCTTCTCGGCGCTGCTGCTCTCGGACGGCGCCGACGCCTTCGTCTCCTTGGCGTCGTCGTTGCCGCAGGCCGTCGCTCCGACGAGCAGACTGCAGCACAGGGTGAGTGAGACTCCGGCATTGCGGACGGGTACGGAGCTGAGCACGGCAGCGGCCTCCAGAGGTGAGCGGTCCTCCGGGCAGCGTCACCCCGGCCCCCGGGCCCCGCCACCCGGGCGGGCCCGTACGGGTTCTCGGAGGGCGCGCTGTTTCAACGCGCGCATCGCAGGTAAACGGTTGCCATGTCCCCAGTGCGACGCTCAAGTGGAAGCACCGCAGCGAACATCGTCATGGTCATCGCGGACGTCATGGCCCTCATCCTCGGGCTGTGGATCCTGATGTACCTCCTGGACGCCAATCGCGCGAACGAGCTCGTCCAGTTCATCCACGACGTGGCCCGATTCCTCGCCGGCTGGTCCCACGACCTGTTCACCTTCGACGAGACCTGGGCCAGGGTCGTCGCGGGCTACGGCCTCGCGGCGGTCGTGTACCTGCTCATCGGCCACGCGCTCGCGGGCCGTCTGCGCCGCTACTGACCCACCGGCGCCACGGACCCGCCGAGGCTACGGAGTGCTCCGGCAGCACTCCGGGGCCAGGCCGTTCGGCAGCCGCTCCCCGGAGAAGACGGCGCAGGTCGCCTCGTCACCGCCGAGCGCTGCCACCGCGAGGAGCAGCGAGCCCGCCGTCCAGGTGGTCAGCTCCTCGGGCCAGCGGGCCCGGTCCTCGAAGACGTAGCCCGTCCAGTACAGGCCGCTCTCCGGATCGCGCAGGTGCTGGATGGACTGGAGGATCTCCAGGGCGCGGTCGGACTCCCCGAGCACCCACAGGGCGAGGGCGAGTTCGGCGCTCTCGCCCCCGGTGACCCAGGGGTTGGGCACGACGCAGCGCACCCCGAGGCCCGGCACGACGAAGCGGTCCCAGCCCTCCTCGATCCGCTCCTTGGCCTCCGGTCCCGTCAGCGCGCCGCCGAGGACCGGGTAGTACCAGTCCATGGAGTAGCGGGCCTTGTCGAGGAAGCGCTCGGGGTGGCGGCGGATCGCGTGGGCGAGGGCGCCGGTGGCCAGCTCCCAGTCGGGCTGCGGCTCCTCGCGCTGCTCGGCGATGGCGAGGGCGCAGCGCAGCGCCTGGTGGATCGAGGACGAGCCGGTGAGCAGCGCGTCGGTGACGGGCGTGCCGTCCGCCTCCCGCTTCCAGCCGATCTGCCCGCCGGGCTGCTGGAGGGCGAGGACGAACTCGACGGCGGCGACGACGACGGGCCACATGCGGTCGACGAAGGCGTCGTCGCCGGTGGCGAGGTAGTGGTGCCAGACGCCGACCGCGATGTAGGCGCAGAAGTTGGTCTCACGGCCGTGGTCGGTGACGTCGTGCGGGTCCCCGTCGGCGTACGCGGCGTACCAGGAGCCGTCGGCGTTCTGGTGCCTGGCGAGCCAGTCGTAGGCGCGCTCGGCCGCCGCGTGTTCGCCTGCCGCGTCGAGCGCCATGGCGGCCTCGGTGTGGTCCCAGGGGTCGAGGTGGTGGCCGCGGAACCAGGGGATGGCGCCGTCCTCGCGCTGGACGGCGAGGATGCCGCGTACCGTCGCCGTGGCCTGTTCGGCCGTCAGGACGCCGGGCAGGACGAGGTGTTCGGTCCGCTCCGGGCTCGTCACTTGGTGTCCGCCGCGGCGTCGTCGGCGGCGTCGGCCGAGAGGCCGGCCGCGGCCTTCGGCAGGTGCGGCTTGGTCGCGTACGCCACGAAGCTCTTGCCGACGACGGGGTTGAGGAGCTGCTCGGCCACACGGGTCGCCAGCGGCTTCTTCATGATGTCCCAGACGAGCAGCTTGTGGTAGGCGCGCACGGGCAGCGCCTTGTCGTTGTCGACGCCGAACGCGCACTTCAGCCACCAGTAGGGCGAGTGCAGCGCGTGCGCGTGGTGCGTGCCGTACGGCTTGAGGCCCGCCTCGCGCATCCTGCCGAGGAGTTCGTCCGCCTTGTAGATGCGGATGTGGCCGCCCTCGACCTCGTGGTAGGCGTCACTGAGCGCCCAGCAGACCTTCTCGGGGCCGTAGCGCGGGACGGTGACGGCGATGCGGCCGCCGGGCTTGAGGACCCGGACCATCTCGGCGAGTACGCCCTTGTCGTCGGGGATGTGCTCCATGACCTCGGAGATGATCACGACGTCGAAGGACGCGTCGGGGAAGGGCAGGTTGAGCGCGTCGCCCTCCATCGCGGTGGCCGTGGCTCCCGCCGGGGCCTCGCCCGCCTCCTTCATCGCGGCGAACCACTTGGCGACCTCGCGGATCTCCTCGCCGTTCTGGTCGAGGGCCACCACCCGCGCCCCGCGCCGGTAGCACTCGAAGGCGTGCCGGCCCGCGCCGCAGCCCAGGTCGAGGACGCGGTCGCCCGCGGCGAGCGGGAAGCGGGTGAAGTCGACGGTCAGCATCAGCGATGGCTCCCGGAGTACGTCGCGGTGGCCGCGGGGCGGCCGGGGTTCGTGGCGGCGGATCGGCTCATGGCCTCGCGGTAGCGCTCCGCCGTGCCCTTGGCTGCCTGCGCCCAGGTGAACTTGCGCAGGACCCTCTGGCGGCCCGCCGCGCCGAGGCGGGCCCGCAGCTCCGCGTCGCCGAGCAGCCGGTCGAGTCCGGCGGCGAGCGCGCCCGCGTCGCCGGGCGGCACCGCGAGGCAGGTCTCGCCGTCGTCCCCCGCGACCTCGGGGATCGCGCCGCCGGTGGTGGCGAGGAGCGGAGTGCCGGTCGCCATGGCCTCCGCCGCGGGGAGCGAGAACCCCTCGTACAGCGAGGGCACGCAGGCGACCTGCGCGGAGCGGACGAGGTCGACGAGTTCGGCGTCGGTGATGCCCTTGACGAACTCGACGCAGCCTTCGAGGCCGTAGCGCTCGATGGCCTGGGCGACGGGGCCGTCCTCGGCGCGCTTGCCGACGACGACGAGGTGGGCGCCGGGGTGCTCGGTGCGCGTCTTGGCGAGCGCTTCGACGAGGTGGACGAGGCCCTTGAGCGGGACGTCGGCGCTGGAGGTCGTCACGATGCGGCCGGGCACCTCGGGCACGGCCGGGTCGGGCGAGAAGAGACCGGTGTCGGCGCCGATGTGGACGACGTCGATGCGGTCCTCACGGACGCCGAGGTGGTCGATGATCTCCTGCCGCGAGGTGCCCGAGACGGTGAGGACGGAGGGCAGCCGGCGCGCCACGCGCTTCTGCATGCGCGTGAAGGCGTACCAGCGGCGGACGGAGAGGCGGCGCTTGAGGTCGGGCGCGGCGTCCAGTTCGAGCTGCCGGTCGACGGTGATGGGGTGGTGGATCGTGGTGACGAGCGGCGCGCCCAGGTCGCCGAGGAGGCCGTAGCCGAGGGTCTGGTTGTCGTGCACCACGTCGAAGTCGCCGCGCCGGGCCCGCAGATGGCGCCTGGCGCGCAGGCTGAAGGTGACGGGCTCGGGGAAGCCGCCGGTCCACATGGTCGCCACTTCGAGGGCGTCGATCCAGTCGCGGTACTCGTCGCGCTTCGGGGTGCGGAAGGGGTCGGGCGAGCGGTAGAGGTCCAGGCTCGGCAGTTCGGTGAGCCTCGGGTTCTCCCGGCCCGCGCCCTCGTCCAGGACGGGGTAGGGCTGGGCGCCGATGACCTCGACGCTGTGGCCGAGCCGTGCCAGCTCACGTGAGAGGTGGCGTACGTAGACGCCCTGGCCGCCGCAGAACGGGTTCCCCTTGTACGTCAGGAGGGCGATGCGCAGCGGTCGGTCGCCGTCAACGCCGGAGCCCTTGCGGGGGCCCGCTTCCATGGCCTCAGCGGTCACTCTCGGCCCCCTTCTCCGTGCAGTTGTCCGCGAGATTACGCCGGGACTGTAATCTAGAACAAGTTACAGACTTGATCGTCGGGTGATCGACGGAAGATCGCTGATCGAACTTCGAATCTACCGGCAGGTAGCCGGGGGTGCAGGGCCCGGATCAGGTGATTCGCGCCACGACCGGCTCCCTGCCATGCTGTGCGATCTCGCGAGGCGATTTCCGGAGGGGGGCATCCATATGACAGCGGAAGCCAGAGTGGCGGACCCCGCGACGCCGCCCCTGACCGAGCGCCAGGAGGCGCGCCGCCGCCGCATCCTGCACGCGAGCGCGCAACTGGCCGGCCGGGGCGGCTTCGACGCCGTGCAGATGCGGGAGGTCGCCGAGGCGGCGGGCGTCGCCCTCGGCACGCTGTACCGCTACTTCCCCTCCAAGGTCCATCTGCTGGTCGCCACCATGCAGGACCAGCTCCAGCGCATGCACGGCACGCTCAGGAAGCGCCCGCCCGCCGGGGAGACGCCCGCGGAGCGCGTCGCGGAGACGCTGATGCGGGCCTTCCGCGCGCTCCAGCGCGAGCCGCACCTGGCGGACGCGATGGTGCGGGCCCTCACCTTCGCCGACCGGTCGGTCAGCCCGGAGGTCGACACCGTCTCCCGGCTCACCACGGCGATCATCCTGGACGCGATGGCCCTGCCGGAGCCGCCGAGCGCGCGCCAGCTCTCCGCCGTGCGGGTGATCGAGCACACCTGGCACTCGGCACTGATCACCTGGCTCTCGGGGCGGGCCTCGATCGCCCAGGTCAAGATCGACATCGAGACGGTCTGCCGGCTCATCGACCTGACGGCCGAGCCCAGGCCGTAAGGGCCCGTCTCACGGCCCCGGCCGGGGCGGCGGCGCGGGCGCTCAGTCCTCCGGCGGGCGCTCAGTCCTCCGGCGGGAACACGGTCTCGCCGCTCTGGGCGAGCGTGATCGTGATCGCCTCCACGGGGCAGCTCTCCGCCGCCTCCAGGATCTTCTCGTCGGCGTCGGACTCGGGCGCCGCGGCGTGCGACTGCCGGGCGGTGTCGAGGACGAAGCCGCCGGGCGCGGTGAGGACGCACATGCCCGAGCCGACGCAGAGGGAGCGGTCGACCTCGACGTGCCAGCGGTCGCCCATCAGGCACCCGCCCCCGGGCCCGCCGCGTCGGCCGCCGGTGTGTACGCCGGGGGGAGGTGGATCATCTTGTGCTCGAAGTACTCGCCGTACCCCTCGGGCCCGAACTCCCGCCCCAGGCCGGAGTCCTTGTAGCCGCCGAAGGGACCGAGCATGTCGAGGCTGAAGGTGTTCACGGAGTACGTGCCGGTGCGCACCCGGCGGGCGACGTCGATGCCGCGCTCGACGTCCGCCGTCCAGACGCTGCCGCTGAGCCCGTAGTCGGAGTCGTCGGCGATCCGCACGGCCTCGTCCTCGTCGCCGTACGGCAGCAGGCAGATGACGGGCCCGAAGATCTCCTCGCGGGCGACGCGCATCGAGTTGTCGACGCCGCCGAGAAGGGTCGGCTCGACGTACCAGCCCCGGTCGAGCCCCGCGGGACGGCCGCCGCCCGCGAGGACCTTCGCGCCCTCCTCCTGGCCGATGCGGATGTAGTCGAGGGAGCGCCGCTGCTGGCGCTCGGCGACCAGCGGGCCGAGTTCGGTCGCGGGGTCCATGGGGTCGCCGACGGTGAGTCCGGAGGCGGCGGCGGCGAAGGCCTCGGCGAACTCGTCGTAGCGGGTGCGGGGCACCAGGATGCGGGTCTGGGCCACGCACGCCTGGCCGTTGATCATCCAGGCGAAGGGGGTGATGCCCGCGACGGCGCTCGCCGCGTCGGCGTCGGGCAGCACGATCGCGGCGGACTTGCCGCCGAGTTCCAGGGTGACGCGCGTGAGGTTGCGGGCGGCGACCTCCATGACGCGCTTGCCGGCCGCGACGGAGCCGGTGAAGGACACCTTGTCGACGCCGGGGTGCCCGACGAGGTACTCGCTGACCTCGCGGTCGGCGCAGACGACCGAGAGCACGCCGGCGGGCAGGCCCGCCTCCGCGGCGATCTCCGCGAGGACGTACGCGTCGAGGGGCGCTTCCGGCGACGTCTTGAGGATCACCGGGCAGCCGGCGAGCAGCGCGGGCGCGAGCTTGGCGGCGGCGGTGAACTGCGGGACGTTCCACGGCACGACGGCCGCGACGACGCCCACGGGCTCGCGGCGGACGAGGAGCCTGCCGAGCACCCCGTCGCGCGGCTCCTCGTAGGGGAAGTCGCGGGCGACGGTGAGCGCCGCGTCCCAGACCATCATGGCGGCGAGGGCCTGCACCATCACGCTTGAGGTGTACGGGGTGCCGTTCTCGGAGCTGATGATGCGGGCGATCTCCTCGTGCCGCACCGCGAAGCCGTCCTTGATCCTGGTGACGACCTCGATCCGCTCGTCCACGGTCATGCGCGGCCAGGGCCCTTCGTCGAACGCCTTGCGCGCGGTGGCGACGGCGCGGTCCACGTCGGCGGGGGCCGCGTGCGGGACGCGGGCGAAGACCTGGCCGGTGTGCGGCGAGACGACGTCGATGACGCCCTTGCCGAGCGGGTCGACCAGCTCCCCGCCGATGACCAGCTGTCCGTGTTCCACGAGCTCCGTCATGGCTGACTGCCTCCTGCGGGGCGGCTGCGGGGTGGCTGCGCGTCGGTACCTGACTGCCTATCAGAACTGATACCAGTTCTACTTGCAGGAGTCCACGGGGAGCGCGCGGCCACCGACGGCCCCCAACGCCCGTGCCGGTCGGCCGACTTGGGCAACGACTGAAACCGGTTCTCGTTATAGTGGCGGTGGCCGCATCGCGGACCGCGAGCGGCACGGAGCGAGCAGAGACGAGGGCGCCCATGACGCGGGTGAGCGGCGCACGGCCGAGCGGTCCGCCCGTGACCGGGCACGGCGGAGGCGTCTGGAGCATCAAGGTCCCGATCCCCGACAACCCCCTCGGCTTCACCCTCGTCCACCTCCTGGACACCGACGGCGGCCCCGTCCTGATCGACACCGGCTGGGACGACCCCGCGTCCTGGTCCACCCTCACCGCGGGGCTCGGCGCGTGCGGCGCCGCCGTCGAGGACGTGACCGGGGTCGTCATCACCCACCACCACCCCGACCACCACGGCCTCTCCGCGCGGGTCCGCGAGGTCTCCGGGGCCTGGATCGCCCTGCACGAGGCGGACGCGGCCGTGGTGCGCCGCACCCGCTCCACCCCCGCCGAGCACTGGTACGGCTACATGGCCGCGAAGCTCACCGCCGCCGGCGCCCCCGCCGAGCACGTCGCCCCACTGCTCCGCGCCGCCGCCGACGGCCGCCCCCGCCGGCTGCCCGGCCTCCGCCCCGCGCTCCCCGACCGGACCATCACCCCCGGCGAGCTCCTGGACCTGCCGGGAAGGAGGCTGCGCGCGATCTGGACCCCGGGACACACCCCCGGCCACGTCTGCCTCCACCTGGAGGAGGACCACCCGGCGGGGCTCCCCGGCAACGGCCGCCTCTTCTCCGGCGACCACCTGCTGCCCGGCATCACCCCGCACATCGGCCTCTACGAGGACCCGGACGACGACACCGTCACCGACCCCCTCTCCGACTACCTGGACTCCCTGGAGCGGGTCGCCCGCCTCGGCCCCGCCGAGGTGCTCCCCGCCCACCAGCACGCCTTCACCGGCGCCCCGGCCCGCGTCCGCGAACTCCTCGCCCACCACGAGGACCGCCTGGCCGGGCTGCTGGCCCTGCTCCGCGAGCCGCTCACTCCCTGGCGGCTCGCGGAGCGCATGGAGTGGAACCGGCCGTGGGCGGAGATCCCCGCCGGCAGCCGCGGCATCGCGGTCTCGGAGGCGGAGGCGCACGTGCGGCGCCTGGTCGGGCTCGGGCGCGTGGAGGCGGTGGCGGGGAGCGATCCGGTCACCTACGTGGCGGTGTGACCGGAAGGGGCACGGCCCCGGCCGGTAGAGTGGGCGGGTCGTCCTCACGTCCGCGCGAGGGGAAGCCGGTGCGAATCCGGCGCTGAGCCCGTGTCGTGACCCCGGTGGCTCTGCCCCTCTGCCCCGCAGCCGTCAGCCACGGGGTCCGTGGTGAGCCGGAATGCCCGGCGCGGAGCGTGACCGGCTCGCTTCACCGGACCCCGGTGAGCGGCACCGTCGAGGTATACGGAGCCGGAGCCGCCCGGAGGCCGTGCTCGCACGGCGCCGCGCCGCCCCGCTCCCCGCAGGGAGAGGCAACCCGCCGCATCATGAACGTTCGCCGCAGCGCAGCGGTCCTGGCCGCCGTGGCCGTGTTCGGCTCGGCCGCCGCACCGGCGGCCTTCGCGGACGACCCGAAGCCGTCGCCGTCGGCCGCGCTCCCCTCGGGCCTCTACGGCAAGACCGACCCGAAGTTCGACGGCGTCTTCCGCCAGTCGTACGCCCTGCTCGCCCAGCACACCGCGGGCGTCGAGCCCGCTCCCAAGGCCGTCGGCTGGCTGACCGGCCAGCAGTGCGCGAGCGGCGGCTTCGCGGCGTACCGCGCGGACGCCGGCCGGCCGTGCGACGCCAAGACGCCCGTGGACAGCAACTCCACCGCCGCCGCCGTCCAGGCCCTCGCCGCGCTCGCGAAGAAGGACAAGAGCCTGGCGGCGACGGTCGACAAGAGCGTCGGCTGGCTGAAGTCCGTGCAGAACAAGGACGGCGGCTGGGGCTACAACCCCGGCCTGCCCTCCGACGCCAACTCCACCGGCATCGCCGTCGGCGCGCTCGCCGCCGCGGGCGAGAACCCCGCGGGCGTGCGGAAGTCCGGCAAGTCCGCCTACGACGCGCTGCCGAAGCTCGCCATGGACTGCGGCAAGGGCGACGGCGCCTTCGGCCTCGCCGACGCCAAGTCCGGCAAGCTCTCCCCGAACGCCGACGCCACCGCCGCCGGTGTGCTCGGCAGCCTCGGCAGGGGCCTCGTCGTGGAGCCCGCGAAGAAGGCCGCTTCCGGCACCCCGGAGTGCGCGGAGCCGGACTCCGCGTCGCAGGCCGCGAGCAACGGCACGGCCTACCTCCTGAAGACCCTCGGCGAGACCGACGACCACCTGATGTCCTCGATGCCGGGCGCCGACGACCAGCCCGACCAGGGCAACACCGCCGACTCCGTGCTCGCGCTCGCCGCCGCCGGGCAGCGGGAGCAGGCCCGCAAGTCCGCCGAGTGGCTCGCGGAGAACTCCGCGGACTGGGCGGAGCAGTCGGGACCCGCCGCCTACGCCCAGCTGGTCCTCGCCGCGCACGCCGCGGGCATGGACCCGCGGGACTTCGGCGGCGCGAACCTGGTCGAGCAGCTCAACGCCCAGGGCCCGGCGCCCAGGACCGCGTCCGCGTCACCGTCCGCGGCCGACGCGGACGAGGAGAAGGACGACGACGGCGGCGTCAGCATCTGGTGGATCATCGGCGTCGGCATGGTCGCCGGCATCGGCATCGGCTTCCTGTACAGCGGCAACCGCAAGAAGCAGCCGTGACGCGGGGCCGTTCCCGGCGCGGGCGCCCGGCGGCCGTGGCGCTCGTCGCCGCCCTGCTCGGCCTCCTCGCCGCCGCGCCCGCCTCGGCCGCCGGCTACCGCTACTGGTCGTTCTGGGACCGCGACGGCGACGCGTGGACGTACGCGACCCAGGGCCCGGGCACCGCCCGGCCCGACGACGGTGATGTGCAGGGGTTCCGCTTCGCGGTCTCCGAGGACTCGAAGGACGCCGCCCGGCCGCGCGGCCCCGCCCGCTTCCGGGACATCTGCGCGGACACGCCCGCCGAGGACGGCCGCAAGCGCGTCGCCCTCGTCATCGACTACGGCCGCGCGCAGGACGCCCCCGGCGGCGAGCAGCCGCCAGGGCGGCGGACCGCCTGCGCGCACGTCGCCGCGGACGCCACCAGCGCCGAGGCGCTGGCCTCGGTCGCGAAGCCGCTGCGCTACGACAGCAAGGCGCTGCTCTGCGCCATCGACGGCTACCCGAGGACGGGCTGCGGCGAGCAGGTCTCCGGCGACGGCGGACGGAAGAAGTCCGCGGCGGACACCGCCGCCGACTCCGAGGCCGGTTCGGACGACGGCGGGCCCTCCGTGGGCCTGATCGCCGGGGTCGCCGCCGTGGCGCTGCTGGGCGGCGCCGCGCTCTGGCAGACCCGGCGCCGCCGCGGCTGACGCGGCACCGGACACGGACGGCACCATGACGCACCACGGCAGCGGCGCGCCCGGCCGCATCGGGCGCCGCCTCGCCCCCGAGGCGCACCGGAGCAACGCGTTGCACCCGGGCGCCTGGTGGGTGTGGGCCCTCGGCCTCGGCACCGCCGCGTCCCGCACGACCAACCCGCTCCTGATCGGCCTGCTGATCGGCGTCGCGGGGTACGTCGTGGCGGCGCGCAGGACGTCCGCGCCCTGGGCGAAGTCGTACGGCGCCTTCGTGAAGCTGGGCCTGGTCGTGATCGGCATCCGCCTGGTCTTCGCGGTGGTGCTCGGTTCGCCGGTCCCCGGCACGCACACCGTCGTGACGCTCCCCGAGGTCCCGCTGCCCGACTGGGCCAGGGGCGTGCGGATCGGCGGCCGGGTGACGGCGGAGGGCCTGCTCTTCGCGCTCTACGACGGGATCAGGCTGGCGGGCCTGCTGATCTGCGTCGGCGCCGCCAACGCCCTGGCCAGCCCGTCCCGGCTGCTCAAGTCGCTGCCGGGCGCGCTGTACGAGGCGGGGGTCGCCGTCGTCGTGGCGATGACCTTCGCGCCGAACCTCATCTCCGACGTGCGGCGGCTGCGGGCCGCCCGCCGCCTGCGTGGACGCCCCGACCGCGGGGTGCGGGGGCTGCTCCAGGTCGGGCTCCCGGTCCTCGAAGGCGCCCTTGAGCGGTCGGTCGCGCTGGCCGCCGCGATGGACGCGCGGGGGTTCGGGCGCAGCGCCGCCGTCTCCCGCCGGGTGCGCGGGGCGACGGCCGTGCTGACCCTCGGCGGCCTGATGGGCGTGTGCGTCGGTACGTACGGGCTGCTCACCGCGGAGGGCGCCTCCTACGGGCTGCCCGTCCTGGCCTGCGGTCTGCTCGCGGCCCTCGCCGGGCTGCGGCTCGGCGGTCGCCGCTCGGTGCGCACCCGCTACCGGCCCGACCGCTGGGGCGTGCGCGCCTGGCTGGTCGCCGGGTCCGGCCTCACCGTGGCGGCCCTGACGGTCTGGGCTGCCGCCTCCGACCCGGCGGCCCTGAACCCCGGCGTCGTACCGCTTCTCGCGCCGACGCTGCCGCTGTGGCCCGCGGCGGCGGCCCTGATCGGCCTCCTGCCGGGCTTCGTGGCCCCCGTCCCCACGGGCGAACAGGCCCCCGCGCCGCCCCGCGGAAAGCCCCCCGTCCAGCTCCGCAAGCCGCCCCCGCCCCTTCCCGAGGAGACCTCATGATCCGCTTCGAGGACGTCTCGGTGACGTACGAGGGAGCCGCGGGGCCCACCGTGCGGGGCGTCGATCTCGCCGTGCCCGAGGGCGAGCTGGTGCTGCTGGTCGGCCCGTCCGGGGTCGGCAAGTCGACGCTGCTCGGCACCGTGAGCGGCCTGGTGCCGCACTTCACCGGCGGCACACTGCGCGGCCGGGTGACCGTGGCGGGCCGCGACACCCGTACCCACAAGCCCCGCGAACTCGCCGACGTCGTCGGCACCGTCGGCCAGGACCCCCTCGCGCACTTCGTGACGGACACGGTCGAGGACGAGCTGGCGTACGGCATGGAGTCGCTCGGCCTCGCCCCCGACGTGATGCGCCGCAGGGTCGAGGAGACGCTGGACCTCCTCGGCCTCGCCGGCCTGCGCGACCGGCCCATCGCCACGCTCTCCGGCGGCCAGCGGCAGCGGGTCGCGATCGGCTCGGTCCTCACCCCGCACCCCCGCGTCCTCGTCCTCGACGAGCCGACCTCCGCGCTCGACCCGGCCGCCGCCGAAGAGGTCCTCGCGGTGCTCCAGCGGCTCGTGCACGACCTCGGCACGACGGTCCTGATGGCCGAGCACCGCCTTGAGCGGGTCGTGCAGTACGCGGACCAGGTGCTGCTGCTCGCGGCGCCCGGCGAGCCGCCGGTGCTCGGCGACCCGGCGGAGCTGATGGCCCGCTCGCCCGTCTACCCCCCGGTGGTGGCGCTGGGCCGCCTCGCGGGCTGGTCGCCGCTGCCGCTGACCGTGCGGGACGCGCGGCGCCGTGCGGGCGCGCTGCGGGACCGGCTCGCGGACGTGCCGTGCCGGGAGGAGGCGGCTGCCCGGCGGCCGGAGCGTGCCGAGCGCAGGAGCCGCTGGACGCGCCGGGACCGCACCGCCGAGGGGGCGCCCGCCGAGGCGGCACCGGCGGCTTCGGTGGCAGCTCTCGCCGTCCGGCGCGGGCGGGTCGAGGCGCTGCGCCGCGTCGACCTGACCGTCACGCCCGGCGAGACCGTCGCCCTGATGGGCCGCAACGGCGCGGGGAAGTCGACCCTGCTCGCCACCCTGGTCGGCCTGCTCGAACCCACGTCGGGCACGGTCCGCGTCGGCGGCGCCGTCCCCCACCGCACCGCCCCGCGCCAACTGATCGGGCACGTCGGCCTCGTCCCCCAGGAGCCGCGCGACCTCCTCTACGCGGACACCGTCGCCGCCGAGTGCACGGCGGCCGACCGTGACGCGGACGCGGCGCCGGGGACCTGCCGCGCCCTGGTGGGCGAGCTGCTGCCCGGCATCGCGGACGACACCCACCCCCGCGACCTCTCCGAGGGCCAGCGCCTCGCGCTCGCCCTGGCGGTCATCCTGACCGCGCGCCCGCCGCTGCTCCTGCTCGACGAGCCGACCCGCGGCCTCGACTACGCGGCCAAGGCCCGGCTCGTCGCGATCCTGCGCTCGCTCGCGGCCGAGGGGCACGCGATCGTCCTCGCCACGCACGACGTGGAACTCGCCGCGGAGATCGCCCACCGCGTGGTGATCCTCGCGGACGGCGAGGTCGTCGCGGACGGGCCGACCCCGCGGGTCGTGGTCTCCTCCCCCTCCTTCGCGCCGCAGGTGACCAAGATCCTGGCGCCGCGGGAGTGGCTGACGGTGGCGCAGGTGCGCGAGGCGCTGACCGTGGCGGAGGGCACGCCGTGAGCACTCCTCCCGCGCGGGGCCGGTCCCGCCCCATCCGTCTCGGCGGCCGCTCGGTCGCCGCGCTCGTGCTGGTCAGCGCCGTGGGCGTGGCCGCCTTCGGATGGCCGCTCCTCGCGGACGGCGGGTCGGGCCTCGCCGACCACGCGCAGGACGCGCCCTGGCTGTTCGCGGCGCTGCTGCCGCTGCTGCTCGCCGTGGCCGTGGCGACCATCGCGGACGTCGGCCTGGACGCCAAGGCCATCGCGATGCTGGGCGTCCTCGCCGCCGCGGGCGCCGCGCTGCGGCCGCTGGGCGCGGGCACGGCGGGCATCGAGCCGATGTTCTTCCTGATGGTGCTGAGCGGCCGGGTGCTCGGGCCCGGCTTCGGGTTCGTGCTGGGTGCGGTGTCGATGTTCGCGTCGGCGCTGCTCACCGGCGGGGTGGGGCCGTGGATGCCGTTCCAGATGCTGTCGATGGGCTGGGTCTGCATGGGCGCGGGCCTGCTGCCGGGCCCCGACCGGCTGCGGGGCCGGGGCGAGCTGTGGATGCTGGCGGCGTACGGGGCGGTGTCGTCGGTCGCCTACGGCACGGCGATGAACCTCCAGGGCTGGCCCTACCTCGGCGGCCTCGCCACCGGCGTCTCCTTCGTCCCCGGCGACCCGCTGCCGGACAACCTGGGCCGCTTCCTCGCGTACTGCCTGGCCACGTCGATGGGCTGGGACCTGCCGCGGGCGGTCGTCACGGTCCTGCTGAGCCTCGCGCTCGGACCGGCGGTGCTCAAGGCCCTGCGGCGGGCCACGCGGCGGGCGGCCTTCGAGGCACCGGTCACCTTCGAGGCGCCCGGTCCGTAGGCGCATCCGCACGCTCGGTCATCCCGGGGCGGTGAATTCGTGAGGCGGCCCACAGGACGTTGGTCCTCTACGAGGCGGGGCCGTAGCGCGCGGCGTTGACGCGGACGCCTCAAAACTGCGCCTGACCTGGCGATGGAGACCCAGCTCACACACGGCAGAAAGCCACTGATTCCGGCGTCCACTAGTAAAGGGGGCCATTGCGGCAGGGCGGCACCCCTGTTTCTCTGGGTGAGTCGCAAGGCACCGATCCCTCACCAAGGGCCCCCGGTCGCCGCCCCACCCCGCGTGCCCCCGCACTCCACGGCACGCACCGCGACCCCCCGTCCCCCACCGGAAGGTCCTCCGTGCCCGCCTCGCTCGTCCGCCGCATCGCTTCCCCGAAGAAGGCCCTCACCGGCGGCCTCGTCGCCGCTGCCGCGTCCGGCATGGTCTTCGCCGCGGCCCCCGCCCAGGCAGCCACCCCGACCGTCACGAAGACCCCGGCCCCGGCCGCCGCTCCCGCCGCCGCGCCGGCGTCCGCGAAGGCCATCGCGAAGCAGAAGATCAAGGACCCCGCGCAGTTCGCGGCCTTCGACAAGATCGTCTCGCACGAGAGCGGCTGGAACCCCAGCGCGACGAACTCCTCCTCGGGCGCGTACGGCCTGGTCCAGGCCCTCCCCGGCTCCAAGATGGCGTCGGCGGGCGCGGACTGGAAGACCAACCCCGAGACGCAGATCGAGTGGGGCCTCACGTACATGAACGACCGCTACGGCAGCCCGGCCGGCGCGTGGGCGCACTGGCAGGCGAACGGCTGGTACTGACGCGCTGCCGCTGTGCCCGAGCGGTGAGAGGCGGCACCCCTGGGCGGGGTGCCGCCTCTGCCTGCTGCCACCCGCAGAGCCAGGCAGCCGCCCGGCGCACCCACAAAAGCCCGCCCGGCACACCACAGAAGCCCGTCCGGCGCGCCACAGAAGCCCGTCCGGCGCTTGAGGACGAACCCGGCGGAGCCGGTGATGACGGGGCGCGAAGCCACCCTCAAGAACCCGCCCGTCGCACCCATAAGAGCCCGTCCGGCGCTTGAGGACGAACACGGCGGAGCCGGTGATGACAGGGCGCGAAGCCACCCTCAAGAACCCGCCCGTCGCACCCACAAAAGCCCGTCCGGCGTTTGAGGACGAACCCGGCGGAGCCGGTGATGACGGGGCGCGAAGCCACCCTCAAGGACCCGCCCGTCGCACCCATGAGAGCCCGTCCGGCGCTTGAGGACGAACTCGGCGGAGCCGGTGACGGCGGCACACGGAGCCAGGCAGGGGGAGAGCCCTCCGCCCACTACAGCCGCTGCAAGATCGTCCCCGTAGCCACCGCACCCCCCGCACACATCGTGACCAGCGCGAACTCCTTGTCGCGCCGCTCAAGCTCATGCAGGGCCGTCGTGATGAGCCGCGCCCCGGTCGCCCCGACGGGGTGGCCGAGGGCGATCGCGCCCCCGTTGACGTTCACCTTCTCCAGGTCCTGCCCGAAGACCTGCGCCCAGCTCAGCACCACCGAGGCGAACGCCTCGTTGACCTCCACGATGTCGATGTCCTTCAGGGACATCCCCGCCTTGCCGAGCACGGCCCGCGTCGCGTCGACCGGCCCGTCGAGGTGGAAGTGCGGATCGGCGCCCACCAGCGCCTGGGCCACGATCCGCGCCCGCGGCTTCAGCTTGAGCGCCCGGGCCATCCGCTTGGACGCCCACATGAGGGCCGCCGCCCCGTCGGAGATCTGCGAGGAGTTGCCCGCCGTGTGCACGGCGGTCGGCATCACCGGCTTCAGACCGCCGAGCGCCTCCATCGTCGTGTCGCGCAGCCCCTCGTCCCGGTCGACGAGCCGCCACATGCCCTGCCCGGCCGCCTGCTCCTCCTCGGTGGTGGGCACCTGGACGGCGAACGTCTCGCGCTTGAAGCGCTCCTCCGACCACGCCTCGGCCGCCCGCTCCTGCGAGATGAGCCCGAGGGAGTCCACGTTCTCGCGGGTGAGGCCCCGCTTGCGGGCGATCCGCTCGGCGGCCTCGAACTGGTTGGGCAGGTCCACGTTCCACTCGTCGGGGAACGGCTTCCCCGGGCCGTGCTTGGACCCGGACCCCAGCGGCACCCGCGACATCGCCTCCACGCCGCAGCTGATCCCCACGTCGATGACCCCGGCGGCGACCATGTTGGCGACCATGTGGCTCGCCTGCTGCGAGGAGCCGCACTGGCAGTCCACCGTCGTCGCCGCCGTCTCGTACGGGAGCCCCATGGCGAGCCAGGCCGTGCGCGCCGGGTTCATGGACTGCTCCCCGGCGTGCGTCACGGTGCCGCCGACGATCTGCTCGACGCAGTCCGCGTGGATGCCGGTGCGGCCGAGGAGTTCGCGGTAGGTCTCCCCGAGCAGATAGGCGGGGTGGAGGTTGGCGAGCGCGCCCGCGCGCTTGCCGATGGGGGTGCGTACGGCTTCGACGATGACAGGTTCCGCGGCCATGGGGCTGGTCCTCTCCGTCCACGTCCCGCGAGCCGTCCCGGCGGCTCGCGGGGGCAACTAGTACGCGTTCTAGTTCTGCACAGCAGTCTGCTGAGCCGGACCCCGGCGCCGCAAGGGTCTTGCCACTTGTAGAACCCGTTACTACCTTGCGAGCACATCTCCTGATACCCCGTCAGAACTGAGCGCCACCCCGCCAGATCTGGAGTTGCCGATGCCCTGTCCAGCGCTGCCCGACGGGTTCGACCTCACCGACCCCGACCTGCTCCACACGCGCGTACCGCTGCCGGAGTTCGCGACCCTGCGGCAGACGGACCCGGTGCGCTGGATCGACCAGCCGCCCCGCGTCTCCGGCTTCGACGACGCGGGGTACTGGGCGGTCACCCGGCACGAGGACGTCAAGTACGTCTCCACGCGCCCCGAGCTGTTCTCCTCCTACCTGAACACCGCGATCATCCGCTTCAACGAGTCGATCAGCCGCGACGCGATCGACGCCCAGCGGCTGATCATGCTCAACATGGACCCGCCCGAGCACACCCGCGTACGGCAGATCGTGCAGCGCGGCTTCACGCCCCGTGCCATCCGCTCGCTGGAGGACGCGTTGCGCGCCCGCGCCCGCTCCGTCGTCGCGGCGGCCCTGGGGAACGCGGGCCCCGACGGCTCCTTCGACTTCGTCACGAACGTCGCCGTCGAGCTGCCGCTCCAGGCCATCGCCGAGCTGATCGGCGTCCCCCAGGGCGACCGCTCCAAGCTCTTCGACTGGTCCAACAAGATGGCCGCCTACGACGACCCCGAGTACGCCGTCACCGCGGAGGCCGGCGAAGAGGCCGCGATGGAGATCGTCTCCTACGCCATGACCCTCGCCACCGCCCGCAAGGAGTGCCCCGCCGACGACATCGTCAGCCGGCTGGTGGCGGCGGAGGACGAGGGCAACCTCTCCTCCGACGAGTTCGGCTTCTTCGTGATCCTGCTCGCGGTCGCCGGCAACGAGACCACCCGCAACGCCATCACCCACGGCATGCACGCCTTCCTCACCCACCCGGACCAGTGGGAGCTGTTCAAGCGCGAGCGCCCCGCGACCACCGCGGAGGAGATCGTGCGCTGGGCGACCCCCGTGGTCTCCTTCCAGCGCACGGCGACGCAGGACACGGAGCTGGGCGGCGCGAAGATCAAGGCGGGCGACCGCGTCGGCGTCTTCTACTCCTCCGCCAACCACGACCCCGAGGTCTTCGAGGACCCCGGCACGTTCGACATCACCCGCGACCCCAACCCCCACCTCGGCTTCGGCGGCGGAGGCCCGCACTTCTGCCTCGGCAAGTCCCTTGCGGTCCTGGAGATCGACCTCATCTTCGACGCGGTCGCCGACACCCTGCCGGACCTGCGTCTGACGGGCGACCCGCGCAGGCTCCGGTCCGCCTGGCTGAACGGTGTGAAGGAGCTGCGGGTCAGCACCGGCTGACCGGCCGCTTCCGGCCGACCCCTTTACGGAACCAACGTTTCCGTTGCGTGCCGCGTCCTGGGAGGTGAACCTTGCCTTTCAGGACGACAGGACGACAGGACGTCAGGAAGACAGGACGACAGGACGTCAGGACGGAAACGGTGGCCGTGGTCTCTGCCGACTTCTCGATCGCCCCGTCCGGCAGCGCGCCCAGCGAGCGGAACTCCCCGTTCCGTGCGTTCTGCCGCAGACACCGCGTCCCGCTGCTCGCCACCGCCCCCACCCTTCCCCTGTACGCGGTGTGGGCGGTGTTCCTCGCCACGGGAGGCGGTGACCTGGCGGCGCAGGAAGCGTGGGCGCGGTTCGCCTCGCAGCACGGGACGGCCGCGTACAGCCTCTTCTGGTACGGAGGCATGCACACCGCCAACTACAGCCTCATCTCGCCCTACCTGATGGCCGCCGCCGGCGTGAAGACCGTGACGGTGCTCTCCGGGATCGCGGGCGCCTGGCTGGTCGCCGCCCTCATCGTGCGCACCGGCGTCCGCAGGCCCCTGTGGCCCGCCGTCCTCGCCTCGCTCGGCATCTGGTGCAACGTCGCCTCCGGCCGCACGACGTTCGCGCTCGGCCTGGCCTTCGGCCTCGCGGCCTGTCTGGCCCTCGTACGGGAGCGGCGCGCGGCCGTGGCCGCCGGGTGCGCGACGCTCGCCACCATGGGCTCCCCCGTGGCCGGCCTCTTCCTGGTGGTGGCGGGCGCGGGCCACTTCCTCGCACGCGACCGGGTGCGCGCCGCGGCCCTGATCGTGCCGCCCTTCCTGGTCGTGGCGGCCACCACGCTGCTCTTCCCCTTCAGCGGCGAGCACCTGATGCCGGCCGGCCGGATCTACCCGCCGGCGCTCTTCGCTCTGGCCCTGGTGGCGGCGGCACCGCGCGAGTGGCGGGTGCTGCGGCGGGGCGCGGCCGTGTACGCGGCCGGGACCGTCCTCACGTACCTCATCCCCTCCCCCATCGGCACGAACGTCGAGCGCCTCGCGGAGCTCGTCGGCCCCGCCGCGCTGCTCGCCGCCCTGCTCGCGCCGGGGCTCGGCCGGCCGCGGCGGGCCGTACTCGCCGTGGCCCTGGTGCTCTCCTCCGCGTGGGTCGTCCAGAAGACCTACGACGACCTGGCCGTCTCCACGAAGGTCCCCGCCTGGGCGGCCGACACCCAGGGCGTGGTGCGCGCGCTGGAGCGGCTCGGCGCCGACCGGACCCGTGTCGAGGTCGTCCCGGCCCGCAACCACCGCGAGGCCACCGCGCTCGCCCCGTACGTGAACATGGCGCGCGGCTGGAACCGCCAGCTCGACATCGAGCGCGGGCGCCTCTTCTACGACGGCACGTTCTCCGCGGCCACCTACCGCGCCTGGCTGGACAGGTGGGCCGTCGGGTACGTGGTGCTGCCCTCGGGCAAGCCGGACGGGTTCGCCGAGGACGAGGCGGCGCTGGTGGCGAGCGGCCCGAGGTGGCTGGAACCGGTGTGGCGGGACGCGCACTGGCGGATCTTCCGCGTGCAGGACCCGGTGCCGCTGGTCTCGCGGCCCGCGTCCGTCGTCCGCACCACGGGCTCCGACGTGGTGGTCCGCGTCCCCGAGCGGGCCTCGGTGACGGTCCGCCTGGTGTACTCGCCGTGGCTGCGGGCGCCGGGCGCCTGTCTCGACCGCCAGGGCGAGTTCACCCGCCTCTCGGTGCCCGGGCCCGGCACCTACCGGATCAGCTCGGGGTACGGTCCTCCGCGCGGTCGCCCGTCGGCGTGCCGCTGAGGGGCCTGCGCACCCGGGGACCGGAGAGCAGGCAGGTCAGGCCGAAGCCCGCGCCGACCACGGCCGCGCCGCCCGCCGCGTCGAGCACCCAGTGGTTGCCGGTCGCCACGATCGCGGAGAACGTCAGCAGCGGGTGCAGCAGCCCGAGGGCCTTCAGCCACCACCGCGGCGCGAGGACCGCGATGACCAGGCCGCACCACAGGGCCCAGCCGAAGTGCAGCGAGGGCATCGCCGCGTACTGGTTGGTGAGGTCGGTCAGGGTGCCGTAGTTCGGCTTGGTGAAGTCCTGCGCGCCGTGCACCGTGTCGATGAAGCCGAGGTCCGGCATGAGGCGTGGCGGGGCGAGCGGGTAGGCCCAGAAGCCGACGAGGGCGAGGACCGTCGCGAAGCCGAGCGCGGAGCGGGCCCAGCGGTAGTCGGCGGGGCGCCGCACGTACAGGACGGCGAGGACGCCCAGCGGCACCACGAAGTGGAACGACGTGTAGTAGAAGTCGAAGAACGCCTCCAGGCGGCCCCCCGTCGCCACCGCGTGGTTGACCCAGTGCTCGACGTCGATGTGCAGGAACTTCTCGGTCGCGTGGATCTGCTCGCCGTGCTGCTCGGCCGTGGCCCGGCCCCCGGAGATGGTCCCGCCGGTCGCCGCGAGCCTGACCTGCTGGTACGCGGAGTAGCCGACGCGGATCAGGAGCAGTTCGAGGAGCAGGTTCGGGCGGGTGAGGACACGCCGCCAGAACGGCACGAGGGGCACCCGGGACCAGCGGGCGGGCGCGGTCTCCGCGTACTCCGTCGGGATCGGGCGGCGGTACTGCGGGTGCGCGCGGGGCAGGAACGGCACGACCGTGGCGGCTGCGAGCGCCGCGATCAGCACGATGTTGTCGCGGACCGGCTCGGTGACCGGCATGTTCGGCAGCATCATCGTGGCCGGCAGCGTGGAGACGAGGACGACGGCGACCGGCCACACGTACCGGTCGGACCGGCGCCTGCCGACCCGGCCCACCACCGCGAAGAGCACCCAGAGCAGCTGGTGCCGCCAGGTCGTCGGCGACACCGCGACGACGACGCAGCCGGTGATCGCGACGGCGAGGAGGAGCTGCCCGTCCTCGGCGTAGCGCACCGCGCGGCGCAGGCCGACGACGGCGACGGCCGCGCCCAGGGCCAGGAAGAGGCCGATCTCCACCGGACCGGTGAGGCCGAGGCGGAGCAGCAGGCCGTGCAGCGACTGGTTGGCGTCGGCGTCCGGGCTCGCGCCGAGGCCCGCTCCCGCGAGGTGGTGGACCCAGTACGTCCACGAGTCGTGCGGCATGGCGGCCCAGGCGAGCGCCGTGCAGGCGGCGAAGCCCGCTCCGGCGGACACGGCGGCCTTCCTGCGCCCCGTGCACCAGAGCAGGGCGGCGAAGAGCAGCATGGTCGGCTGCAGCGCGGCTCCGACGCCGATCAGGACGCCGCCGGCCCGCTCGCCGCGCACGGCGAAGAGGCCGAGGAACACGAGCAGCACCGGGAGGATGCTGGTCTGGCCGAGGTGGAGGGCGTTGCGGACCGGCAGCGACAGGATGAGCAGGCTGATCGCCACGGGGGCGGCGAGCAGCGAGGTGCGCCGGGAGACCGGCCGCGGCAGGGCGCGGGCCGCGACCAGGCCGAGGGCGATCACCAGGCCGAGGGTGCCGAAGGTCCACACCCAGCCGAGCGCCTGCTCGCCGGAGCGGGCGAGCGGCTTGAGGACGAGGCCGGCGAAGGGGGTCCCGGTGAATCTGTCCGCGTCGTAGAGGGAGCCCTTCACCCGGAGGACGCCCTCCGGCCCGATCCAGGTCTCCAGGTCGGTGAGGCGTTCACCCCTGGGAGCGCTCAGGACGGCGGCCACCTGCCGGATCGCCAGGACCGCCGCGATCAGCCAGAGGGCGGCACGGGCCGCTCCGATCCGTCCCCCGGGGCCGCCGGAGCCCTCGGCTCCCAGGGCGTTGCCCGGTCCCCTGTGCTCGACGTCCGCCACGCCCCGTCGGCCCTCCGTCCGAATCGTCCTGCCTTCGGCCCTGTCTTCTGAGACGCGCGCGGCCGCCGGTCCACCTGACGGCCATATCCGCTTTCTATCGGCTTTCCGGACACACCGCCCGCCCAAAACGCGAAGGACCACTCCTTACGAGACAGCAGGGGCCGTTACGGGCTGTCACGGACTGTTACCGCGAAAAGGATCATCCGGGGCAGAAGGAGTGGTTCCCGGCCGGAGCCGCGACATAGATCACAGCGGGAGCGCGTCGGCACGGCCTGAAGAAAGGCCGTTTGACCTGCATAGGAGCAGTTTTGCGGCGCTACGCGGCCGAGTGGCCACCGCACGTAATGATGGCCGATGCACCTATGGTCGATCGCGGGCCGCCCCGGTTTCCGCGGGCGGCCCCGCCTATGTCGTCGACCGAAAGCAGGCGAGCGAACCCTTGGCGAGTGCCACCCCCGTCGCCCTCCGGAAGCCCGAGCCCGTACCGGGGACCGTCCCCCGGCCCGCGGGCGTAGCCCCGGACGCCGCAGCAGGCGTCACCGTCACCGACCCCGCGATGGTCAAGCGCGCGGTGAAGGCGGCCGCCCTCGGCAACGCGATGGAGTGGTTCGACTTCGGCGTCTACAGCTACATCGCCGTGACCCTGGGCAAGGTCTTCTTCCCCTCGGGCAACCCGACGGCCCAGCTCCTGTCCACCTTCGGCGCCTTCGCCGCGGCCTTCCTGATCCGGCCGCTCGGCGGCATGGTCTTCGGGCCGCTCGGAGACCGCGTGGGCCGCCAGAAGGTCCTGGCGCTGACCATGATCATGATGGCCGCGGGCACGTTCGCGATCGGCCTGATCCCGTCGTACGCGTCGATCGGCGTGGGCGCCCCGGTCCTGCTCCTCCTCGCCCGGCTGGTGCAGGGGTTCTCCACGGGCGGCGAGTACGCGGGCGCCGCGACGTTCATCGCCGAGTACGCCCCCGACAAGAAGCGGGGCTTCCTCGGGAGCTGGCTGGAGTTCGGCACGCTGGCCGGCTACATCGGCGGCGCCGGTCTCGTCACCCTGATGACCGCGCTCCTCTCCACCGACGACCTGCTCTCCTGGGGCTGGCGCATCCCGTTCCTGATCGCGGGACCGATGGGTCTGATCGGCCTGTACCTGCGGATGCGCCTGGAGGAGACCCCGGCGTTCGCCGCCGAGCTGGAGAAGGCCCACAAGGACGAGCAGGCCCGCTCGAAGGTCCGGCTGCGCGACATGGTCACGGGTCAGTGGAAGGCGCTGCTCCTGTGCATGGGCCTGGTCCTGGTCTTCAACGTCACGGACTACATGCTCCTCTCCTACATGCCCAGCTACCTCACCAGTGAGCTGGAGTACGACGAGACGCACGGCCTCCTCGTCATCCTGGCCGTCATGGCCCTGATGATGTGCGTCCAGCCGTTCGTGGGCGCGCTGACGGACCGGGTGGGCCGCCGTCCGGTGATCGCCGCGGGCTGCGCGGGCTTCCTCGTCCTTTCGGTCCCGGCCCTCCTCCTGATCCGCGAGGGCTCCCTCTGGGCGATCGGCCTGGGCCTCGGGGCGCTGGGTCTGCTCCTGGTCTGCTTCACGGCCTCGATGCCGGCCACCCTCCCCGCCCTCTTCCCGACGAAGGTCCGCTACGGCTCGCTCTCCATCGGCTTCAACATCTCCGTCTCGATCTTCGGCGGCACGACTCCGCTGGTGGTGACGGCGCTGATCGGCGCGACGGGCGACAAGATGATGCCCGCGTACTACATGATGGCGGCGGCGGTCGTGGGCGGCATCGCGGTCTGGTACATGACGGAGTCGGCCCGCAAGCCCCTGCCGGGCTCGCCGCCGGCGGTGGAACGCCGAGCCTGAGCCCGCCCCGGGCTCCGGCGGCTCAACCCTCGTGGTAGAAGCCGACGTTCACGCTCCGCGGCCCCGACCGGTCCTGGATGACCACCTCGCCCGAGCCGCCCCGGCCGAGCGGCGCCGTCCCTCCGTAGGCGAGCGGACGCGCCGCTCCCCCGGAGACGATCCGGACCTCCGACGCGGGGTCCGGGTTCGAGCCGCGCAGCCAGGTCACCGACCAGGTCCCGTCGGGGCCGCAGCGGAATTCCAGATGCGTACGGGACACGAACAGCCAGTCGTCCGGGGTCGCCAGACGGCAGACGCTCCGGTCGCGCCCCACGCGCAGGACCGCACCCGGCTCGCTCGGCGCGTCGGCCATGAGCATGCCCGCGGTGGCGCCCGCGTCCGCCCCGGACACGGAGGCCATCGTCAGCTCAAGCACGTAACCACGCTCCTTCAACTCGGTGCCGCGAGAGCGTGATTGCGGCTCACGCGCTGCCGCATCTTAGGTCGCTCCGCCGGGCGGACGCAGGGCCTCCCCGGGACAGCGGCCCGGCCCCGGCGGTGGCGGGAGCGCCATCCGTCCTGAACCCGCGCCCCTGACGGGGCCGCACGGGACAGGGTGCCTCTCCGGGCCCGTTTGGCGGGCGACTTCCGGGCAACTCGTCTGGGGGACAGTCGTCGAGGCGGTACGCCGAGTTCGCCCCGGCGCCTCAAGGCCCACCCCCCGGGAAGGCACCCATCCATGTCCACAGTCATGATCATCGTTCTGATCGCGGTCGTCGTCGTCATCGCCGCCGCCGTGCTCGCCGTGCTGAACCGCGGGCGGCTGCGTGCGGGCGGCGGGCAGAGCCTCAAGCGCCGGTTCGGCCCCGAGTACGACCACGCGGTCGCACGCCACGACGGCGACACGAAAGCCGCCGAGCGCGATCTCGGAGAGCGCGTGAAGCGCCACGGCGACCTGCGCACGCGGCCGCTGGAGCCCACGGAGCACGAGCAGTTCTCCGCCCGCTGGAACCTCGCCCAGGAGCGCTTCGTCGACTCCCCGCGCCAGGCCGTCGCCGAGGCGGACCGCCTCATCGCCGAGCTGGCCGGCGCCCGCGGGTTCCCGGCCGACGGCCACTACGAGGAGCAGATCGACGCGCTGTCCGTGCACCACGCCCACCACGTCCACGGCTACCGCAGGGTGCACCGCGCGGCGCTCGACACGACGGGCACCGAGGAGAGCGCGGCGGGCACCGAGGAGATGCGCGCCGCCATGGTCGACGCGCGGGCGCTCTTCGACGCCCTCATGACGGAGGGCCACGACCACCGCTCCACCGCACGCTCCGACAAGCACCTGAGCGAGAAGCGCTCGACCGGCATCACCCGAAGGGGAGTACAGCATGGCTGACACCGCTCTGTTCCCGTCCGATGAGCGCGACAAGCTGACCCTGCGCCTCCAGAACGCCGTCAACGGCTTCGTCGACGCCCCGCGCGGCGCGGTCGAGGAGGTCGACAGCGTCCTGGAGGACGCGATCGCCCGCCTCACGGACGCTCTGGCGCAGCGCCGCCGCACCCTGCGCACGTCCTGGCAGTCGACCCCGGCCGACGGCACCCGGCCCCCGGCGGCCGGCACGGCACCGGGCGAGGCGTCCGGCAGCGGCGTCGCGCCGGGCGGCACCCCGGCCGTCGGGCTCACCCCCGGCGAGACGGCGGCCCACGGCGAGACGGCGGCCCACGGCGGCACCGCGGCCCCCGCGCACGGCGGTGCCGCGGGCGTGGCCCCGGGCGGCGCGCTGCCCACCGAGGGCGGCCACCACGCCGAACCGGCGACCACCGACACCGAACAGCTCCGCCTGGCCCTGCGCGACTACCGCGAGACGGCCGAGCGCCTGCTGCGGCTCTGACGGCCTGAACGCGACGGACGCCCCCGGGGAGCACCTGCCTCGGGGGCGTCCGTCGTGTGGCCGTGCGGCAGGATGGACCGCATGAGCATCGTGAAGATCAACGCCCTCACCGTCCCCGAGGAACAGCGCGAGGTCCTGGAGAAGCGCTTCGCGTCCCGCGCGGGCACGGTGGAGAACTCCGACGGCTTCGAGTGGTTCGAGCTGCTCCGCCCGATCGAAGGCACGGACCAGTATCTCGTCTACACCCGCTGGCGCGACGAGGCGTCCTTCCAGGCATGGATGGAGGGTCCCATGAAGGCCGCGCACCAGGGCGGTGGCGAAGGCGGCGGCGAACGGCCGAAGCCGGCCGCCTCCGGGTCGACCGTGTGGTCCTTCGAGGTCGTGCAGCAGGCGGCGCCCAAGAGCTGAACCGGGCCGCGTCCTCGGGCTGGACCGGGCCGTGCCCTTGCGCTGGACCGGGCCGTGCCCGAGAGCCGGGCCGGGCCGGGCCGGTCATGGCGGCGGTGTTCCGCGGGCAATTCGCTTGCGGTGCGCCGCCGTCGTCGTCTGGGATCGCCGTCATGACCACTGCTTCCGCCCGTGACACCGCCTCGGCCTCCGCCTCCTGGACCGTCGCTCCCGAGCCGTACGACTCCGCTGCCGCCGCCGCGCTCTGGCGCGCGTACTACACCGAGGTCAGCGACCGCTGGTACCTGCTGCACGAGGGACGGCCCACCGACCCCGCCGAGCTGGAGCGCGAGGTGGCCGCGGAGAGCGGGGCCGACCTCGCGCCGCCGGACGGGGTGCTGCTCGTCGCGCGGTACGGGGGCGAGCCCGGCGGCACGGCGGGGGTGCGGCTGCTCGACGCGGGGACCGCCGAGCTCAAGCGGGTCTTCGTGCGTGAGGAGCTGCGCGGGCTCGGCGGCGCTCCCGTGCTGCTCGCCGCTGCCGAGGACGCGGCCCGCGCGCTCGGCGCCGAGCGGATCATCCTCGACACCCGCACCGACCTCGTGGAGGCCCGCGCGCTGTACGCGCGCCACGGGTACGAGGAGACCGAGCCGTACACCGACCGCCCCTACGCCGAGCACTGGTACGGCAAGAAGCTCGGCTGAGGCGGGGTCCGGCCGGGGCCGGGCCTACGCCGCCCGGACCACCGTCGCGCCGTTGTGCGGCCGCTCCGACTCCGAGCCGCACAGTTCGGCGCTGAGCATCTCCACCAGCCGGGCCAGGTCGGTCGGGCGCTCCGGGCCCCACCAGTCGCCCAGCAGCTCGGCCAGGGACTCCTGCCGGGCCTTCGCCAGCCTGCCCGCGGCCTCGCGTCCGCCGTCGGTCAGGAACATCTCCAGGCCGCGCCGTTCGGCCAGGTGCCGCTCCTCGACCTGGCGGGCCGCCGCCGTGATCACGGACAGCGGGACCGTGGTCCGCTCGGCGAGCGTGCCGGGTTCGACCGAGCCGTGCCGGGCGATGCGCAGGAGCAGCCAGCTCGCCGCGGGCAGCAGGTCGTAGCCCGCGCGCTCGGTGATGCGCTCGTACACCTGCCTGCGGCCCTCGCGCGTACCGAGCACCGAGAGCGCCCGCGCCACCTCGTCGTACGACGAACGCTCGACGGGGTTGCTGGCAAGGGTCTGCGTGGGGTCGGGCGCGGTGACCGAACCCCGCAGCTTGTCCTCGCGCAGGAACCAGGCGAGGACGAAGGCGAGCAGGGCGACCGGCACCGCGTAGAGGAAGACGTCCGTGATCGAGGAGGCGTACGCGTGCAGGGCGTCGGGGCGCAGCGCCGCGGGGAGCCGCGCGATGCCGCGCGGGTCGGCCTCCAGGGCGGGCACGCTCACGCCGGGCGGCAGCGGCTGTCCCGCGAGGGCGTCGCTCAGGTGGGCGCCGAGCCGGTTGGTGAAGATGGTGCCGAAGATCGCGACGCCGAAGGAGGCGCCGATCGAGCGGAAGAAGGTCGCGCCGGAGGTGGCCACGCCCAGGTCCCGGTAGTCCACGGCGTTCTGCACGATGAGGACGAGCACCTGCATGACCAGGCCGAGGCCCAGGCCGAAGACGAAGAAGAAGGCGCTCATCACGCCCGTGCCGCTGTGCTCGTCCAGCTGGTGGAGGAGGAAGAGGCCGACCGCGGTGATCGCCGTGCCCGCCACGGGGAAGACCTTCCAGCGGCCCGTGCGGCTGACGATCTGCCCGGAGACCGTCGTCGACAGGAGCATGCCGATCACCATCGGCAGCATGTGCACGCCCGACATGGTCGGTGAGACCCCGTGGACGACCTGGAGGAACGTCGGCAGGTAGGTCATCGCCCCGAACATCGCGAAGCCCACGATGAAGCTGATGACCGCGGCGAGGGTGAAGGTGCGCACGCGGAACAGCTTGAGCGGCAGCACCGGTTCGGCCGCACCGCGCTCCACGGCCACGAACACCGCGGCGAGCAGTACGCCGAGGACGGCGAGGCCGATGATCTGCGGGGACGCCCAGGCCCAGGTCGTGCCGCCGAGCGAGGCGACGAGGACGAGACAGGTCGCGACCGAGGCGATCAGGAAGGTGCCCAGGTAGTCGATGGTGTGCTTGGTGTCGCGGACCGGGATGTGCAGTGCGGCGGCGATGACGAGCAGCGCGATCACGCCGACGGGCAGGTTGACGTAGAAGACCCAGCGCCAGCTCAGGTGCTCGGTGAAGAGGCCGCCGAGCAGCGGTCCGAGCACGCTGGTCGCGCCGAAGACCGCGCCGAACAGGCCCTGGTACTTGCCGCGCTCGCGCGGCGGGACCAGGTCGCCGACGATCGCCATGGAGAGCACCATGAGCCCGCCGCCGCCGAGGCCCTGGAGGGCGCGGAAGCCGATGAGCTGGGGCATGTTCTGCGCCATGCCGCACAGCGCGGAGCCGACGAGGAAGATGCCGATGGCGGTCTGAAACAGCTTCTTCCGGCCGTACTGGTCGCCGAGCTTGCCCCAGAGCGGGGTCGCGGCCGTCGCGGCCAGCATGTACGCGGTGACCACCCAGGACAGGTGGTCCATGCCGCCGAGTTCACTGACGATCGTGGGCAGGGCCGTGGAGACGATGGTCTGGTCGAGGGCGGCGAGCAGCATGCCGAGGAGGAGGGCCCCGATGGAGACCAGTACGCCGCTGGGCGGGTGCCCATTGCTGCCCCGACCGGGCACGGGGCCGCGCCCCGGCCCCGCGGGGCGGGCGCTGACGTCCTGCGTCATGGACACCTCCTGGGGGTCCGGGGATGCCGAGGGGCCTCTCTTCCCATCGTGGTCCGTGTGACCGGTTATGGCCTGTTGAAGCCTGGTTCCGCATAATCTCCTGGGTTCCCTGGGGAGGGACATTCGCTGTGGGGGAGGGGGAACGGCCGATGACGGGTCGGGACGGAGAGGAGCGGCGGGGCGAGCAGCGGTGCCCCGAGTGCGGGACGACGCGCCCACCGGACACGGCCCCGACCTGCGGCTGCGCCCGGCGCGCGACGGAGGCGGCCCGCCTCACACGCTCCGCGGAGGCAGCGGCCGCCGAGGACTTCGACCCGATACGGATACGCCCCTTCGTCTCCTTGACGGGCGGCACCGGCACACACGCCTCGCCGGGACTCGTGGAAGCAGTCGACGGACGCCGGGCCGCGGAGGCAGCCTCGCGGGGGCTGCCGGGGGCGGGCGACGCCGGTACGCACGCCTCGTCGGAGCCGCCGGGGGCGGGCGGGGGACGCGGGCCCGCGGAGGCGGGCTCGCCAAGACAGCCGGGAACGGGTGGCACAGACCCACACGCCTCGCAGGGACTCGCGGAAGCAGTCGACGGATGCCGGGCCGCGAAGGCGGCCTCGCGGGGGCTGCCGGGAACGGGCGGCGCCGGTGCGCATGCCTCGCTGGGGCTGGCGGACGCAGTCGGCGGACGCCGGGCCGCGAAGGCAGCCTCGCGGGGGCTGCCGGGGGCGGGCGACGCCGGTACGCATGCCTCGCCGGAGCCGCCGGGAGCGGGCGGCGAGGGGGCCCGCTTCTTGCCGGGGGCGGTCGGTGCGGGTCCGCGGGGGCGCTTGGCCGGCGGGGGTACCCGGCCCCCGGTGGAGCCCCCGGGCGCGGCCGGGGCGCCCGGCCTCGGGGCGACGCGGCCCATCGACGTACGGGACGTTCCGCCGAAGCGCCGCCGGCCCTACGCCCTGCTCGCCGTGGGCGGTGCCTTCGCCGCGGTCGTCGCCGCCGGCGTGCTGGCGGCCGGAATGCTCTCCTCGGCCGCCGACCAGCCGAACCGGCACCACGCGCTGCCCCTCGCGCCGACCCCGGCGCCCGCGGACCCGACGAAGCCCGTCCCGCCCTCGGCCAAGGCGTCCACGCGGCCCTCGGCGACGGCGCCCGTGAAGCCGCGCCTCGCCCCGCCCCCGGCGTCGCCCACGCGCTCGTCCGCGCCGTCGTCGTCCTCGCCGCCGCCGCCCACGGCACGCGCCACCGGCTCGGTCCGCACGACGCCGCCCCCGCGCCACGAGCCCACGGTCCGCGCGGCCCTGGCCGAGGGCGACAAGGGCCCCGAGGTCGCGGAGCTGCAGGAGCGCCTGGCCCAGCTGCACCTGTACCCGGGCAAGCCGGACGGCGCGTACACCCGCCTGGTCAGCGACGCGGTGACCCGCTACCAGTGGGCCCGCGGCCTCACCGACGACCCCCGGGGCGAGTACGGCCGCGAGACGCGGCGGAGCCTTGAGGCGGAGACGGCGCTCTGAGCGCCCCGGCGCCCCCGCGCCTCACGCGGACGGCGGCCGACGCTCAGCCGATCGTCAGCCGGATGCGCCCGTCCCCGGCGTCGGAGACCCGTACCCGCGTCAGGTCGTCGACGTGCACGGTGGGGCCGAACCGCGCGGCCCTCGCGCCGACGCCCACCACGCGCATCCCGGCCGCGAGGCCCGCGCGGATGCCCGCCTCGGAGTCCTCGAAGACCACGCAGTCGGCGGGGTCGAAGCCGAGCGCCGCCGCGCCCTTGAGGAACCCCTCGGGGTCGGGCTTGCTCGCGCCCACGCTCTCGGCGGTGACCCGCACCTCGGGCAGGTCCAGCCCGGCGGCGGCCATCCGCCCGGTGGACAGCGGCACGTCGGCGGAGGTCACGAGCGCGTGCGGCAGCCGGAGCCGGGCGAGCGCGGCCATGAAGGCGGGGGCGCCGGGCACGGGCACGACGCCGTCCATGTCGGCGGTCTCGGCGGCGAGCATCTCGCGGTTCTCGGCGTGGTTCTCCGCCATGGGCCGCTCCGGCAGCAGCACCGCCATGGACGCGTAGCCCTGCCGTCCGTGGACGACCTCGATGACCTCGTCGAAGTCGAGGCCGTGCCGCTCGGCCCAGCGCCGCCAGCAGCGTTCGACGACGGCGTCGGAGTTGACGAGGGTGCCGTCCATGTCGAGGAGGACCGCTCCCGCGGTCATGTCGAGGGCGGCGGGGGCGGCTGAGTCGGCGGACGTGGCCGTCATCGGTGAGCTCCAGAGCGCAGAGGGGACGTCCGCGCGCTCCGGCGGGAGGCCCCGGAGGCACGGAGCGAGAATCAAGGCGGCTCCGCCCGCCGGTCAGGGAATACGGGCGGAGCCACTTTGTTCTCGCACGGTACAAAACATGGGCGCCAAACGCCAACGCCGCAGGTCACACGGTCAAACCCACAGCGCCCGGCCGTAAGCCACCCAAAAAGAACAGCCGTGGGCCGGGACGGGGCGGTCACCCGGCTCAGGCGATGGCCTCGTACAGGCTCCACACGCCGAGCCCCAGCATCAGCAGCGCCGCGATCTTCGTGATCAGCGCCAGCGGCACCCGCCGCATGAGGGCCTTTCCGCCGACGATGCCGAGGCCCGCGACCGCCCAGAGCGCGAGGACGGCGCCGAGGCCGACGGAGAGCGGGTCGTCGTAGCGGGCGGCCAGGTTCGCGGTCATGATCTGCGTCAGATCGCCGAACTCGGCGACCAGGATGAGCATGAAGCCCGCCCCCGAGACCTTCCAGAAGCTCTGGTTCTCGGGCTGCTTGACCTCCTCCTCGTCCCCGCCGCCCTTCATGAGCAGCATCGCCGCTCCGGCCAGGAAGAGGACGCCGGTCAGGGCGTGGACCAGCTGCTGCGGAAGGAGGGTGAGGACGCTGCCCGCCGCGACGGCGAGCACCACGTGCACGGTGAAGGCCGCCGCGACGCCCGCGAAGACGTAGGAGGCGCGGTAGCGCGTGCCGAGGACGAGCCCGGCGAGCGCCGTCTTGTCCGGCAGCTCGGCCAGGAAGACGACGCCGAAGACGAGCGCCGTCACGCTGATGCTGATCAAGGTTCCTCAATCGGTCGGGGCCGCCCCACCGAGAGTGTTCCACCGCTTCGCGTACGACACCTCGGCACGGCAGCACACAGATACGCACGCGGACGCGCACGCCATGCACTGCTTGCCGAAGGTCTCGCTGGCCTGCCCTGGACGGGCCTGCCTCCGGGCGCCGGCTCAGACGAGCTGAGCAGTATGTCGACGGTCCGGCGAAGAGCTACTCCCCTTCTGCGCCGTCCATCGTACGGGACGCCCGGCCCTCCCCGGCCAGGGACTTTCCGCCCGGGCCCCGCGTGAGGCGGGTCACCCACACGGGGGCGCGACATTGGGCCATTCGAGCGACTCGCCGCGAAGGGGCCGGCCGGCAGGCGGGCACCCTCGCCGGGACCTCTCGGGCCCGAAAGAGGGACACATGGGGCCACGAGTGGGCCACAAAAGCGTACCTATGCTCCCAAATGGTCGAGCACAGTGGCCGCTTCGCCGCCAACTCGCGTCCCTTGATGCGCATATGACACCGCGCCAGACCCTTGAACTCCGCCCCTGATTGACGCGACCCTGTCACTAGCTGCACACCCCCGGGTAACCCGGGGCCGCGAGCATGGCCGCCCCACCGGCCGACCACCCCCCACACCAAGGGAGTTCGCATGTCCGTTGTCTACGCGCGTCGACGCACGGCACCCACGAGCCCGACGACCGCCGCCAGGCACCGCGTGGCCGCGCTCGGCGGCGCCGCGCTCCTGGCCACCGCCGCCACCCTCCTCACCGGCACCCCCGCCCAGGCCGCTCCCCCGGCCCCGGTCAGCGCCGCCACCGCCCGCGCCTACCTCGGCGAGCTGACGGTCAAGGCGGAAGGTTCCTCCGACGGCTACAGCCGCGACAAGTTCCCGCACTGGAGCACGCAGTCCGGCACGTGCAACACCCGCGAGGTCGTCCTCAAGCGCGACGGCACCGGCGTCCAGCAGGACGCGAGCTGCGCCGCCACCTCGGGCACCTGGAAGTCCCCCTACGACGGCGGCACCTGGACCGCCGCGTCCGACGTCGACATCGACCACGTCGTGCCCCTCTCCGAGGCATGGAAGTCCGGCGCGAACGGCTGGACCACCCCCCAGAGGCAAGGTTTCGCCAACGACCTGACCCGGCCCCAGCTCGTCGCCGTCACCGACAACGTCAACCAGTCCAAGGGCGACCAGGACCCGGCGGAGTGGATGCCGCCGGCCGAGTCGTACCACTGCTACTACACCCGCATGTGGGTGGACGTGAAGCACCACTACAAGCTCACCGTGGACGCCGAGGAGAAGGCCGCCCTGGCCTCGGTGCTCAACGGCTGCTGAGCCGTCGCGGCGCGCCATCCCGGCGGGAATGGACGGAACCGCCCCGCCCTCTTCCGTCGTTCCGTACCGTACGGGGCGACGGAGGAGGGTGATCATCTGTGGCACGGCTGCGCCTTGGTCCACTGCTGAGGTACGTCGACGGTTCCACGGCGACCGTCTGGGTCGAGACCGACCGGCCCTGCGCCGCCGAAGTGCGCTGCGCCGACGGCGCGCGCGGCTCGGCGCGCACCTTCCAGATCGCCGGGCACCACTACGCGCTGATCCCGGTCACCGGCCTGACCCCGGGCACCGAGACGGCGTACGAGGTGCTGCTGGACGGCGGCCCCGAAGAGCGCGGAACCGGCGAGGCCCACCTCGACGAAGACGGCATCGGCGAGGATGGCATGGGCGTTCTCGACGAAGACGGCATGGGCGTTGACGGCATCGGCGAGGACGAGGACCGGGGAGGGCCGCGCGACCGCGCCGCCCTCGTCTGGCCCGAGCCCGGTTCGCGGTTCCCCGCGAGCACCATCCGCACGCCCGCGCCGGACGGCGGCTCGGACTTCCGCGTGACGTTCGGCTCCTGCCGCTGGGCCGCACCGCCCTCCGGCGGGGACGACCCCGTGGGGCCCGACGCCCTGGACACGCTCGCCGCCCGCGTCGCCGCCGGCCCGGCCGCCGAGCGCCCCGACGTCCTGCTCCTCCTGGGCGACCAGGTGTACGCGGACCAGACCTCCCCGGCCACCCGCCGCTGGCTCGCGGCCCGCAGGGACACGTCGGAGCCGCCGTGGCACCAGGTCGCGGACTACGAGGAGTACACCCGCCTGTACCACGAGTCATGGCTCGACCCCGAGGTCCGCTGGCTGCTCTCGACCGTGCCGAGCTGCATGATCTTCGACGATCACGACGTCATAGACGACTGGAACACGAGCGCGGCCTGGCTCGCCGAGATGCGGGCCACGCCCTGGTGGCGCGAGCGCGTCCTGAGCGGCCTCATGTCGTACTGGGTCCACCAGCACATCGGCAACCTCCGCCCCGACGAGCTGGAGAGCGACGCGGTCTACGCCTCCGTGCGCGCGAAGCCCGACGGCACGGAGGCGCTGCGCGCCTTCGCCGCCGCCTCCGACGCGGACGCCGCGGCGGTGCGCTGGAGCTACCGGCGGGACTTCGGCCGCGTACGCCTGCTGATGATCGACACCCGCGCGGCCCGCGTCCTCACCGAGGGCGAGCGCGCCATGGTCGACCCGAAGGAGGCCCGCTGGCTGCGGGAGCAAGCGCTCGAAAACCCGGGCGGCTACGACCACCTGCTCATCGGCAGCTCCCTGCCCTGGCTGCTCCCCCACCTCATCCACGACGCCGAGGGGTGGAACGCCGCGCTGTGCCGGGGCGAGCGCGGCGAGCGCTGGGCCCGGTTCGGCGAGAACCTGCGCAGGCGCTCGGACCTGGAGCACTGGTCGGCGTTCCCCGCGTCCTTCGAGGCGCTCACCGCCCTGATCGAGGAGGCGGGCTCGGGCCCCGACGCGCCCGCCACGGTGTGCGTGCTCTCCGGCGACGTCCACCACGCCTACATCGCCGAGCCGAGCTGGCCCGTGGGCGGCGGTCCCGACGCCCGGGTCCTCCAGCTCACCTGCTCGCCGGTCCACAACTCGATCCCGTCCGCGCTCAAGCTCGGCTTCCGCTTCGGCTGGAGCCGCGTGGGCCGGGCCCTCGGCCGCAGCTTCGCGCGGCACGGCTCGGTGACGCAGGCGGGCATCGACTGGCGCAGGACGGGCGGCCCGTGGTTCGGCAACCAGCTCATGACCCTGACCCTCCACGGCCGCTCGGCCCACCTCCGTCTGGACCAGGCGCGGGCGGTGCGGGGCGGCGGGGCGCGGCTGGAGGTGGCGGAGGAGGGGCGGATCGTGTGAGCGCGGGGGCGCCGTGAGGGAGGCGGGCGTGCGGCTCCCGGGGCGGCGCCGGGCGGCGGCTCCCGGGAGCGGAGGCTCCGGGAGGGGCCCGGCGACGGTGGCCCCTGCGGTGTGAAGCGGCGGACACCGGTGCTCGCGGGGGCGGTTTCCGGCCACATGGCGGCGGAGCCTCGCGGGGGCGCCGATCCCGTACGCGTGGAGATCACTTACGCCGACCGACGCCGCCGGGTCCGGCCGGCCCGGCGGTGCTCTGCCGGGCCCGGGGCGCCACGAATCCCCCACCGCGCGCCCTCCGACGCCGTCGCCCCGACGCACCCGGCAGCCCGTGCCGTACGGGAACAAGGAACCGCTCACCCCCACGCCCGCCGTACCGTGTGACCTGCGAGAAGAGCCTCGCGGGACGGCCCGCCGCGGACCCGGCCCGCACCCGTGCGGCTCACGTCCCACAGCTTCGACGGCCGCCCCTCGACGCCGCTTGGCCGCCCGGCCGGCCACGCCACCGCACCCCTGGCGCCACCGCGTCGCGGAGACGGCCGCACCGGACGGGCCGGGCGCCCCGCCCGGTCCCGGCCCGTGGACCGGCGGCGCGGCGCGGAACGTGGGACGTACGTCACGATCTTCACCTCCCGGACGGCCCGGCGGCACGCGCGGGCCCCCTCGGCGAAGGCCACGGGCCACCCGAACCCCTCGCGCACCGCACGCGGGACGGACCGCTCGCGCGACGCACCGTGACGGTCCCCCGCCGCCCCTCCGCGACCGGCGGCCACGCCCCGGACCGGCCGGCCGCCACGGCACGCCCCCACCACCTGATAGATCATCAAGGTTGTTGCCATATGCGGTGGTTCAGGTCATCGACCGCACGGGTGCGGGGTGCGCTGGGTGACCGCCGCCGACACGTTTCCCGAGGCCGAACGGGCCGCGCCGCCGGACGCTGACGCGGCGGCGCGGGACCGCGCCGGGCACCGCCGCCCCGGCTAACGGGGCCCGCCCTCGGCCCCCAGCCGGGCCGGAAGCGGAAGGCCCGCATGACCGAATGTTGAACTTGCAAGCACTAATTAGGTGCGCCTAATCTTGGCCCCCCGCTCGGTTCCGTCCCCCTCGACCGAAGGAGTCCCCCACCATGACTGGACGTCTCAACAGCGCCCAGCCCTACGCCATCGGCCTGTTCCGCATAGTGGTCGGCCTGCTCTTCGCCTGCCACGGCGCCGCGTCCCTCTTCGGCGTGCTCGGCGGCGCCTCGGGCACCGGCGGCACCATCGACGCCGGTACGTGGCCCGGCTGGTACGCGGCGGTCATCCAGCTCGTCGGCGGCTCCCTGGTCCTCCTCGGCCTCGGCACCCGGGCCGCCGCGTTCATCGCGTCCGGCTCGATGGCCTACGCCTACTTCAAGGTCCACCAGCCGGAGGCCCTGTGGCCCATGGAGAACGGCGGCGAGGCCTCGGCGATGTTCTGCTGGGCGATGCTGCTGTTCGTCTTCACCGGCTCGGGCGCGTTCGGCCTCGACCGGCTCTTCGCCGGGCGCGGCGTGAGCGAGGACGACAAGGCCGCGGAGCGCACGCCGGTCGCCGCCTGACCGGTCCGACGGCGACTCGGCGGCGCCCCCTCCTCCCGTACGCCGGGAGGAGGGGGCGCCGCCGTCTTTCCGCTCCGCGGCGGGCACCCTGGCCCCAGTGGATCACCGGCGGCGCGCGCGGCGTACGCTGTACAGCTGTTATCAGGCCGCCCCTGCCGTTCCCCGCGACACAGCGGCAACCGCTGCCGTCCGGGGAGTCACGGGGAGTTGTGGTGCTTGAGAGTGTGGGCGCGCTGACCGGCAGTCCATGGATCTACGCGGTCGTGGCCCTGTCCGTCCTCTTCGACGTCTTCGTGCCCGTCCTGCCGAGCGGCGTCCTCGTCATCATGTCGGCGACGGCGGCGGCAGCGGCCGGCACCGGGCGGGTGCCGCACAACGTCCCCGACATCCTGCTCCTGACCCTCAGCGCGGCGACGGCGTCCGTACTCGGTGACATGGCGGCGTTCCGTCTGGCGTGGCGCGGCGGCGAACGCCTGGAGCGCGCCATCGCCCGCTCGCGCCGGCTGACCGCCGCGCAGGCGAAGCTCGGGGCGGCGCTCTCGCGGGGCGGCGGCATCCTGTTCGTCATCGCCCGCTTCGCGCCCGCGGGCCGCTCGATCGTCTCCCTCGGCGCGGGCGCGGCCCACCGCAGACTGCGCGACTTCCTGCCGTGGTCCGTACTGGCGGGCCTGGCCTGGGCGGGCTACAGCGTGGCCCTCGGCTACTTCGGCGGCCAGTGGCTCGGCGCGACATGGCTGGCCACGGGCGTTTCGGTACTCGCGCTGGTCGCGGCGGGGGCGGGGGCGGCATTCCTGGTACGACGCCCGACGGCGAGCGCGGGGCACCCGACGGCAACGGCGGGGCGCTGACCGGGCGGCAACCGGGGGGGGAGCTGACCCGACGGCGGCCGGGGGGAGCCGGCTGCCCCGGCGACGGCCGGAGGCACCGGCCGACGGCGAGCGCGGAAGCTGAGCGGACGACAACCGCGGGGAGCTGACCCGATGGCGAGCGCGAGGCACCGGCCCGGCGGCGACCACGGGAAGCCGAGCGGACGGCGAGCGCGGGGAGCTGGCCCGACGGTGACCGCGAGGCACCGGCCCGGCGGCGACCACGGGAAGCCGAGCGGACGACAACCGCGGGGAGCTGACCCGACGGCGGCCGCGAGGAGCCAGCTGACCCAGCGGCGGCCGGGCGCACCGGCCGACGGCGAGCGCGGGGGCCTGACCCGACGGCGACCGCAGGAAGCTGACCGGGCGGCGAGCGCGGGGAGCTGACCCGACGGCGAGCGCGGGGCACCCGGCGGGGCATCGGCCCGCGGCGAACCGGGGATCGCGCCCCCCGGCCCGGCCGACCCGGGATCACCCTCCGGGGCCCCGGCTCAAGAGGCCCGCGCCCCCCGCACCTCAAGGCCGGCGAGCAGTTCGGCGGTCGCCGCGGTGACGGCGTCGACGGCCCGGTCGAAGACCTCGCGGTTGTGCGCGGCGGGGGCGCGGAACCCGGAGACCTTGCGCACGTACTGCAGCGCCGCGGCCCGGATCTCCTCCTCGGTGGCGTCTTCGGGGATGGCGGGCGGACGCAGCGTCTTGATGCTTCGGCACATGCCCCCAGCTTGCCACCGCGCCCGTCCCGGCACCCGCCGCTCCACGGAGCGCCGAGGACGAGGCGGCCCCGCCTGAAGCCGGCCCTCGTACCACTCGCACACCCAATTCGAACAGGAGTACCATTACGGCGTGCCTCCCTCCCCATCCCATGACTTCCCCGGCGACCTCCTCGCCGCCCAGGAGGAACTGCACCAGGTCCGCTCCGAGCTCCTGGCGCTGCTCAAACGCCTCCCCTGGTCGGTGCAGCCCCTCGACGGCTTCAGCGACACCGGCGGCTGGCGCAGCGTGGAGCGGCCCGCGTCGCCCGGCTGGACCGCGGACGAACAGGCCGAGGTCGAGAAACTGCGCGCGCGGGAGCGGGAGTTGGCGGTCTTCGTGACCTGCCACCGCTACTGGGAACAGATCTCGGGCCCCGACGCGGTCGCCGCGAGGGCCCGCCTCAAGCACGCCCACGAGACGCGGGACGACTCCGCGCCGCCAAGCCATTGACAGGGGGGAACGGCGGGCGTTGACTCCCCCTGACCGAGCTCGCCCAGGCTCGTCGGCCGCGGAGGTGCAGCCGTGAACGTCCTGATCCTCATCGCGATACTGGCCCTGATCGGCCTCGGCTTCGACCAGCCCATCCTGTGGCTCGGCGCGGCGGCGCTCGCCTTCTACGTGCTGAGGTCCTACGAGGGCGGCGGCGCGTCCGGAAAGCCCCCCAAGAACAAGCCCACGGGCTCGGGCAGCGGCGGAGGGGGCGGCGGAGGCGGCGGCCTCCCGAAGACGTACCGCGACTACCGCCTCCGCAAGGAACGCCAGGAACGCTGGGACCGCAGATACCGCAGGACGCATCCGAACAGCGGCCGCTGAGCGCCCTCTCCTCGGGACCGGCTCGCCCGGCGCCCGTGCCGTACCCCGAAACGCGGAAACGGCGGAGCCCCGTACCGATCACTCGGTACGGGGCTCCGCCGTTCTGACCCGGTGGGCGCGGACGGTTTCGAACCGCCGACATCCTCCTTGTAAGGGAGGCGCTCTACCCCTGAGCTACGCGCCCGGGAACGAGTGGACAGCCTACCCTGCCGCAGGTGGTGCCCCGCAAACCCGTTGCGGGGGTGCGGCGGCGACGGCGGATTCACCGTGCGCGGAGCGAACCGACCGGCCCGTGTGTTCGTCTCCGACCGGTGGGAGAATGTGACTCCGGGGCAGGGCCGACAGCAGCACGGGAGAGGGATTGTGACGGCGACACCGTGGCAGCCGTACACACCGGACCAGGCGGGGAGCGAGAGCGGGGCGACAGGGCGGACGGGAGCGGCCGGGACCGGCGCGGGACGCGCCCCGCGCACCACCGGGGGCGTTCGGCGGGGCCGTGGCGGGCGGCACGGACGGGGGCGCTTCGCGGCGGGCGTGCGTGACGTCCTCGCCCTCGTGCTCCTTCCGCTGCCCCTGCTCGCCGTCACCGCCCCGGCCGCGTTCGCCGGCGGCGGCACCCGGCGGTGGTTCGGCGGGCGCGGTGAGAGCGTGCGCGCGGAGGCGCAGGCCGCCAAGGACGCCGCTGCCGCCGCCTTCTACGAGTTGGACACCGCCCAGCGCGACCTGCGGATCTCCATCGAGACGATCGTCGCCGTGGACTCCACGCCCGCGGCCCGGCGCGCCGTCTCCGACTTCGAGGCGCTCGGGCGGCGCATCGACGAGGTCAGCCACCAGTACATCGGCGCGGTGGACGCCCACGACCTGGACCGCGACGACCTCGACACGTCCGTGGCGGCCCGCGCGCGGACCGAGCTGACCGGCGCCAAGGACGAGCTGACCAGGGTCAAGCAGGACCTGGAGCGCTTCCGGCAGGGGCTCGGCCCGCTGCTCGACAAGGCGGAGACCCAGCTCGCCCGGCTCGCCCCGGCCGTGGAGCGGGCCCGCCGGACGCTGCTCGCCGCGAGCAACGCCCTGGACGCGGTCCGCGCGGCGGGCCTGCGGGCCGACGACCTGGCGGCCCGGCTCGCCGCCCTCGCCCCCGAGCTGACCAAGCTGAACCAGGGCGCGGGACAGCACGGCGTACCGGAGACGCTCCAGCGCGCCGACCGCGTGCTGCGCGACGCCGAGGCCGTGCGCGCCGAGGCCGAGCGGCTGCCCGAGCGCGCCTCCGAGATCGACCGGCGGCTGGTGTCGCTGCGGACCCGGGCACAGGCCCTGACCACCCGCAGTGGCCAGGTGGAGCCGATCCTCAGCGAGCTGCGCCGCCGGTTCACGCTCGCGTGCTGGGAGGACCTGCAACGCGTCCCCGACCAGGCCGCGGAGAGCGTGCGCCAGGCGGAGACGAGGCTGAAGGAGGCCCAGCGGGCCCGCGACGAGCAGCGCTGGCCGGACGCCACGGCCCTGCTCTCCACGGTCCGCGCCCTGCTGAACAACACGGACGAGGCGGTCTCGGCCGCCGGTGACCGGCTGCGGCGGCTCAACGCCGTCGCGAAGGACCCGCAGCAGGAGATCGAGCGCACCCGCTTCGCGATCCGGGACGCGCAGCGCCTGGCGATGGCGGGCCGCCAGACGCCCGAGCCGCGGCACGCCCGCCCCCTCGACGACTCCGTGGCCCGCCTGGACCGCGCGGTCTCCGCCCTGGAGGGCCGCCACCCCGACTACTGGCACTTCCTCACCGAGACCGAGGAGGTCCGCTCGACGGTGGCCCGCGTGGTGGCGCTCATCCGGGAGGAGCGGGGGCAGGGCGCCTGAGCCCTCCCGTCGGGGCGGTCGCACGCCCCGGCGGTTTCCGGCCCGTCCCCCTGTGCGAGCCTGGGGCCATGTTCGACGCGCTCGATTTCCCCGCCGCTCTCCGGTCGGAACGCCTCGTCGCCATCGTGCGCGGCAGCGACCCTGACGCCTCCTTCCGTACGGTCATGACGCTCGCCGAAGCCGGGGTCCCGCTCGTCGAGGTCTCCCTCAGCGGTGCCGACGCGCTGGGCGTGCTCCGCAGGGCCCGCGCCGAACTCGGCCCCGGCGCGTGGCTCGGCGCGGGCACCGTGCTCACCGCGCGGGACGCCCGCCTGGCGGCCGACGCGGGCGCCAACCTCATCGTGACGCCCGGCCTCGGCGCGGGCTCCGAGGAGGCGGCTCGCCTCGGCCTGCCGGTACTCGGCGGTGTCCTCACCCCCACCGACGTGATCGCGGCGGAGGCCGCGGGCGTCACCGCGCTGAAGATCTTCCCCGCGTCCGCGATGGGCGGCCCCGCCTACCTCAAGGCGCTGCGCGGCCCCTTCCCCCGTACGCCGTTCGTGCCGGTCGGCGGCGTGGACGCGGCGGCGGCCGAGGCGTACCTGGGGCTCGGGGCCGTCGCGGTGGGCGTGGGCTCCCCGCTGGTCGGCGACGCCGCGGACGGCGGCGATCTGGCGGGGCTGCGCGCCCGGGCCGCGGAGTTCGTGAAGGTCGCGGCGGCGGCGGAGGCCGGCCGATGAGCGCGCCCGACGTCCTCACCTTCGGCGAGACGATGATGGCGCTGCGCGGCGGCGGCCCCCTCAAGCTGGGCGGCTCGATGGACGTGTCCGTCGCGGGCGCCGAGTCCAACGTGGCGATCGGCCTCGCCCGCCTCGGCCACACCGTCCGCTGGGCGGGCGCGGTCGGCGCCGACGAGGCCGGCGAACTGGTCCTGCGGACGCTGCGCGCCGAGGGCGTCGACGTGACCGCGGCGACGCGGGACGAGGGGGCGCCGACGGGCCTGATCCTCTTCGAGCCGCGGCTGCCGGAGGTGACCCGCGTGCACTACTACCGCGCGGGCTCCGCGGGGTCCCGGCTCTCCCCCGCGGCGGTCGAGGCCGCGTTCGCGTCGGCCGCGCCGCGCGTGCTGCACCTGACGGGCATCACCCCGGCGCTCGGCCCCTCGGCGGCGGCGGCCTGCCGCACGGCGCTGCGCCTGGCCCGCGAGCACGGCACGGAGGTCTGCCTCGACGTCAACCACCGCTCACGCCTGTGGTCAGCGGAGGAGGCCACGGCGGAGCTGCGGGAGTGGCTGCCGTACGTCGACGTGCTCATCGCCTCGGACGACGAACTCCCCCTGTGCCTGCCGGGGGCCACGCCGAAGCGCCTCCTGGCCGAGGGGGTACGCGACGTCGTGGTCAAGCTGGGCGCGTCCGGCGCGACGCTGCACACCGTGCGCGGCGAACGGCACTCCCCCGCGCGTGAGGTGCGCCCGGTGGACGCGGTGGGCGCGGGCGACGCGTTCGTGGCGGGCTACCTGTCCGCGCTCCTGGACGGCGCGGACGCGGCGGCCCGCCTGGACCGTGCGGTGACCACGGGCGCCTTCGCCGTGGCCTCCCACGGCGACTGGGAGGGCGCGCCGACACGGGCGGAACTGGACCTGCTCGGCGCGGGGCCGGGCACGGTGGTCCGCTGACCGCGGCCGCCCCCGTCAGGGGCGCGGGGAACCGCGCGCCCGGCCGCGACCGGGCCCGCAGCCGACGGCCGGAGCCCGGGCCCCGGCCCGGTCACCCGCAGCAGCCCCCACCACAGCACCCGCCGCCCCCGCCGCCGCCGCCCTGCGGACCCGCGGGGGCCGAGGACTGGCCCCCCACGGCCACCGTGGAGAGCAACCGCACCGTGTCCCCGTGCCCGGCAGGGCACTCCGCGGGATCGGCGGACCGCGCCATGGGTCGGCTGACTTCGAACGTGTCCCCACAGGACCGGCACCGGAATTCATAACGAGGCATGGCCACAGGCTAGCGCCGCGGCCCCGCCCGGAGGAACGCCCGGAGGATCTCCTCCCCCGCGGCGACGCCCCGCTCGGGGAGCACCGTGAGCCCGGGAGCCGTGAACCCCGTGTCGGCCAGCTCCCCGTGGCCGGGCCGCCAGGAGCGGTCACCGGCGAGCAGCAGGTCCGTGTCCAGCAGGGAGTCCCCCGCGGTGAGGACCTCCGAGGCACCGACCCGCCGCGCGACCTCCCGGACGGCCGCGCTCTTGGTGAGCGGCGCCGGCACGACGTACAGCTTGCGGCCCTGGAGGGAGACCGTCCAGCCGCGCCCGTCCGCCCACTGTGCGAGTTCCTTGACCCACTGGTCCGGCAGCAGCGCGCGCTCGACGACGAGGTAGGCGAAGAGGTCCTCGGCCACGCGCTCCTTGAGCAGCCAGGCCGGGTCGGCGGTCCGCACGAGGTGCGCGCGCACCTCGTCGAGCGAGGCGCACTCGTCGGCGAGGCGGCGGGTGACCCGCGCCTGCCAGTCCCGGTCGGAGACCCCGTCGACGAGGATGTGCCCGCCGTTGGCGCAGATGGCGAACCGGGGCGCGGGGCCGGGCAGGTGCACCCGCCGGTACTGCTCGCGCGTCCGTGTGGTGGTCGGTACGAAGACCGAGGCCCCGCCCAGCTCCGCGAGGAGCCCGGCGGCGGTCTCCGTGACGTACGACAGGGGCTTGCCCTCGTACACCTCGACGCAGAGCAGTCGCGGTGCCTCGGCGTCGGGCATGGTCAGGCCCAGCGCCGCGGCGGAGTAGATGAGCGTGCGGTCGAGGTCGCTGGCGACGAGCTTCGTCACGGGGAGACCACCGCCTTGCCGTCGGCGCCGGTCGCGCCGCGCGTGTACTGGGGGTGGATCAGTCCCACGCAGCTGTACGGCAGTCCGTCGACCTCCTCGACCGGCACGCCCCGCTGCCCGGCGAGCAGCCGCACGTGGTCGAGGTCGGCTCCGGCGCCCGCGCGGGCCAGGATCTTCCAGGGGACGCGGCGCAGCAGCACCCGGGTCGTCTCGCCGACGCCCGGCTTGACGAGGTTCACGTCGTGGATGCCGTACTCCTCGCTGATCCGTTCGACGGCGGCCCAGCCCTCCCAGGTCGGCGCGCGGTCGGCGGAGAGGAGTTCCTTGACGCGTACGTCCACGGCGTCGGCGACCTCGTCGAAGCGGGCGGCGACGGCGTCGACGAAGTGGCGGGACAGGTCGGCTCCGGCGAGTTCGCGGTAGAACTTCGCGCCGTGGAAGTCGTCGGGGCCGACCAGGTCCGCGCGCAGCACGGTGCGGGATATGAGCCCGGAGACCGTGGAGTTCAGGCAGGCGGAGGGGATGAGGAAGTCCTCGCGGGTGCCGTAGGTGCGCACGCACGAGCCGGGGTCGGCGAGCACGGCGATCTCGGGGCTGAAGCCCGCGGCGCCGCCGGACGCCTCGTACGCCCGTATCGCGTCGGACAGTTCGCGGGTGATCGCGCCCTTGCCCGTCCAGCCGTCGACGAAGACGACGTCCGCGGGGTCGTGGTGGGCGGCGAGCCAGCGCAGGGCATTGGCGTCGATGCCCCGGCCGCGCACGATGGAGACGGCGTAGTGCGGCAGGTCGAGCCCGTGCCGGTGCGCGGCCCAGCGGCGCATCAGGACCCCGACGGGGGTGCCGGCGCGGGCGAGGGAGACCAGGACGGGGCGGGTCGGCCGCTCCGCCATGACGGTCTCCGTGACGGTGCCGACGGCCCGGGCGACGCGGGCGGCGGAGGTGTCGAGCGCGGCGTGGAACAGCTCTTGGTAGCGCTCGCTCGGCTGGTACTCGACCGGCAGCGATTCCGCGTAGTGCGCGCCGCCGCTCTGGATCGCCTCCTCGCGCTCCTCGGTGGGCGCTTCGAGCGTCACGTCCGAGAGGTCCTGGAGCAGCCAGCCGACGTCGTCGGGAGCGTACGAGGAGAAGGCGGGACCGCGGAGGGGTTCGGGCAGCAAAGGGGGCCTTTCGGATGGGGCAGGCGCGGGGACGTACGAGGGGACGACGGCCAGCAGGACGTGCGGGACGTGCGCGGAGAGCTGCGCGAGGAGCCCGTCGGCGGCGTGCAGCTCCGGGGTGTCGGCCACGGAGTCCACGACCGCGAGGACCGCGTCGAAGCCGCCGCCCGCGACGTTGTGGGCGAACCGGGGCCCGGGTCCGTCGGCGGGCGCGTCGTGGGCGGGGAAGACGAGGCGGGTGCGGATCGCGTAGCCGGGGTCGTCGACGGCGAGGACGGGCGACCGGGTCGTGGTGGAGAACCGCACCTCGGCGCCGATGGTCCGCTCCAGCTCCACGCCGAGCGCGAGCGGTGCGTACATCAGTTCCTCGAAGCCCAGGACGAGGACGCGGCGCGCGCCGGCCGGCAGCTCACGGGCGATCCGCTGGGCCATGCCGGGCAGCGCCTCCTGGAGCCCGGCCCGGTGGGCGGGCGTGAAGCCGTGCCTGCCGCCGTCGGGCACCCCTTCGGGCCAGCCCAGCTCGACGCGGCCGGCCGGGCGCCGCTCCCCGCGCGGTCCGGGGACGGCGGCCGTCTCGTGCTCCGCTACCAGCGCCTGCCCCTTCTCCAGGACCCCTTCGGGCAGCCGGACCGTCCCCGCGGCCCGCGCGATCAGGTCGACGCGCGCGCCGATCTCGCGGGCGAACGCGGCGAGGCGTCCGCGGTCCTCCGGTGAGCGCATGTCGACCAGGGCCACGATCACGTACCGCTCGCGCGGGAAGCGCTCGTGCAGGGCGCGGACGGTGTTCAGGACCGTGTTGCCGGTGGAGAACTCGTCGTCGACGAGGACCAGCGGTCCCTGCCCGGCGAGGAGCCGGGGGTCCTCGGGGAGCAGCAGGTGGGAGGTGGCGTGCGAGTGGGACTCCTCGAAGCCGCCCGCGCGCTCGACGCCCTCGACGGGCCGCCGGGTGGAGTGCAGGTAGGGCGCGAGGCCCACGCCGTCGGCGACCGCGTGGCCGAGGCCGGTGGCGGTCTCCGCGTAGCCGAGGACGACGGCGCGGCCCGCCTCGTCGTCGCCGAGCAGTTCCCGCACCCGGACGCCGAGGCCGTGCCCGGCGGCGTGGACCACGGAGGGGCGCTGCGGCACGTGCTTGCCGAGCACGTTGGAGACCAGGAGGTGGGCCCGCTTGGGGTTGCGGCGCAGGGCGAGGCCGAGGAGTCCGTGCAGCGTCTCGTCGCCGTCGAGCCCGACCCCGAGCCGCTCGGCCACCCAGCTGCCCGACCACACCGCGTCTTCCGTCACGTACGTCATGTTCCTTGCGTTCGACCGGCCGCCCTGGCCGGTGGGGGGAGGGGTCACGGGGCGGGGATGCCGGCCGTGAGCAGTTCCACGAAGCCGACGTCCTCCCTGGCGACGCCGAAGACCTCGGCCCGCCGCAGGGTCCGCTCGGCCCAGGCGCGGTGCGGCTTCACCTCGTTCATCTTGTTCGTGTACGAGGAGCGCAGCACCCCGCCGCCGTCGCGCTCGGGGCGCAGGATGTCCTGCGCGTCGCTGAACTCCTCGTGGCTGACGACGGAGAGGGCGTGCACGGGCAGGACGTGGGAGGGGTGGATGCAGGTCTTGCCGAGCAGGCCGTTGGCGCGGTCGAGCTCGATCTCGCGGAGCAGACCGTCCATGTCGTGCTCGATGAGGGCCTGCCGCAGCTCGTCGGCGCGGCCCTCCAGGAAGGGGCTGCGGCGCAGCTGCGGCTTGAACATGCGCTCCTGGACCCGGAAGTACTCCCAGACGGGACCGGTCACGATGTGGCCCGTGCCGTCGGCCCTGCCGAGGACGTTCACCACGTCGGCGATGACCGAGGCGACGATCTGCACGTCGTAGGCGGTCATGTCGGGCGGTCTGCGCAGTCCGTACGCGGAGCAGAAGTCGGTGACGCCGAGGCGCAGCGCGAGCACCCGGTCGCGGTACTTGTCGACGGTGCGGGCTATCCCCGCGAGCGTCTCGGCGCGGCTCTCCAGGTGCAGCAGCTCGGGCGATTCGAGGACGGGCATGGCGAAGAGCCGCCGGCCGGGGCCCGTCGGGGTGTCCGCCTCGGCGGCCGTCAGCGCCTCCAGGAACGGAACGCCCCGCTCCTCGGTGAACTTGGGCAGCACGAATCCGGACAGCAGCCGCCCGCTCGGACCGAGCCTGCGGACCAGGTCGGGTATCTGCCCGGCGGCGCGGACCCGGATGAACAGCAGCGGGGGCTCCACGCCCCGTGCCGCGAGGTCGGCGAACTGCCGGACCAGGTTCTCCTCGGCGTCGTCCACCTCGGAGTCGTCGATGGAGTCCTCCAGGCAGAGCACCATGGAGGTCACGCCGCGTCCGCCCTGCTTGAGGACGTCGTCGGCGAGGCGGGGGCGGGTGGCCGGGCTGTAGAGCGTGGCCCCCAGGGCGGACGCGAGCAGGTGGGGCGGGGAGTCCGCGGTGAAGGCACACGGCTCCCGGTGGAAGAGGCGCTGCCGCACCTCTGGGGCGATGTGCCCGAAATGACGCATGAAATTCCCCTGCTATCGCCTGTTCCGTCGGGCGTTGTCGTCTGTTCCATCGACATGGACGGTTGTGATGTGGCCGGTAATAGTACGTAGGAACGGGTCCTCAGGGTTCCCGGCGGGCATGAACTCCAGGTAACCCGGCCATGTCGCACACGCACACCACACAACCGTCGCACGCTCCGGCCGCCCGCAGGTCAGGCGCCTGCCGACGCGGCCGGGCCCGCAGGTCGGGCGCCCGCCCGGCATGGCCGGACCGGCGGCCCCCGCGTTGTGACGCCCGTGTGGAAGAAGGCAGGATGACCGCATGACGCACGCGATGTTGAAGGGGTCGAACGTCCCGCTCGAAGCCTCGGCGGTCCGCGCCGTGCTGCGCTGGGCGCCCGGGCAGGGTGTCCCCGACGTCGACGCGTCGGCGCTGCTCCTCGGCGGGGACGGCCGGGTCCGCTCGGACGAGGACTTCGTCTTCTACAACCAGCCGCGCCACCCCGGCGGCAAGGTCTGGCGGCTCGGCAAGAAGCGGGTCGCCGAGGGGCTCACCGACACGATCCAGACAGATCTCGCGGGCATGGACCCCGCCGTGAGCCGCGTCCTCCTTGCCGCGTCCGCCGAGGGCGTCGCCTTCGAGAACGTACCGGCGCTGCGCATCCTGCTCTACGACGCCCTGGTCACCGACGGCGAACCCCTCGCCTACTTCGACATCACCCCGCAGACCGGCGAGGAGACGGCGCTGATCTGCGGCGAGCTCTACCGCCGCGGCGAGGGCTGGAAGTTCCGCGCGCTCGGCGAGGGCTACTCCAACGGTCTTGAGGGGCTGGCCTCGGACTTCGGGATCTCCGTGGACGACACGGAGTCCGCCCCGCCTCCCGAGCCCATGCCGTCCGTGCCGGGGCCCTCCACGTCCTTCCCGCTGCCGCCCGCGCAGCCCATGCCGCAGCCGGCCCTGGCCCAGCCGCAGCCGTCCGCGGCGCAGCCCGCCCCGCAGTCGCCGCCCTCGTACGGCTATCCGCCCGAGCCGCCCCGGCAACCGGCGCCCCAGCCCTCGTACGGCTACCCTCCCGCGGCGCCCACGCAGCCCACGCCGATCGCCCGCCCGGCCCCGGTCGCGCAGCCCTCGTACGGCTATCCGCAGCCGGTGGCGCCGATGCCGGACCCGAACTTCGCGCTGCCGCCGCAGGGGCCGCAGTTCCTGCCCCGTTGAGGCGCCGGGGCTCAGCCGACCTTGGTCTTGTAGCCGCGGCCCCACTGGAGGCCCCAGCCGTAGAGCCGGTCGAGTTCGGCCTGGAAGCCGTAGACGAACTTCACCTCGCGGCGCACGATCAGCTCGTCCTTGACGTTCTCGATCGTGAACACCGCGCAGGAGCGGGCCTGCGGCTGCCGCTCGTCCAGGTCGATCTCGATCCGCGGGCCGTTGCTGGGGTAGAGCGTCACCTTGGCGTGCGTACGGTCGAAGGCGGGCGTCTGGTCGTAGATGTACGCGAAGACGAGCAGCCGCTTGATGGACTCGCGGTGGTCGAGGTTGACGTAGATCGTCTCGCCGGACGGTGAGCCGAACCGGTCGTCGCCGCTGAGCTTCACGTACGGGGGTGCGTTGAGGCTTCCGAAGAAGCTGCCGAGCGGCTGCACGACCCCCTTGGCGCCGTCGGTCAGCTCGTACAGGCAGCCGATGTCGAGGTCCACGTTGACCACGCCCTGGGTGTGGGCCTGCACCACGTCCGGCTGGAACATCTTGAACGGATGCCGCAGCAGGCTGCCGCCCGGCCGCTGCTTGCCCATGAAGTCCGAGGGCCGCATCTGCCAGGACAGGTTGACGCGCAGATTGCCGGTGGCGGCCCCCTGCTTGCTCAGCGAGACCGTCGGGTTCCGCTTGGTCAGTTCGATGGAATTGGTCGCGGAACTACCCGATTCGAAGTCCATCGAACGCCCGCGCCACAGTCCGTCCCAGAAGGACATGCCGCCCCCAATTGCCCTGGTGTCTCCTACGGATACGGGGCGGGGGGGGGGGGGGAGGTGTACGACGGCGCCCCCCCCCCCACCCAGAAAGCGCCCCC